>JAYUVC010000257.1:0-4841 GCA_043754325.1 Hyphomicrobiales bacterium | reverse complement strand
CTCACCCGCATCGCCGACCACAAGATCAACCGCATCACCGAACTCTTGCCGTGGAACTGGAAAACCAATCAGGCCGCGTAGCTCACCGGACGCTTACGTTAATCCACCGCTGCTTTCCGCAAGTTTCCCGCGCCGCGCTTTTTCAATGATGGCTTTAAGCTCACCTACAATGCGATGCTTTAGGATACTGGCCTCTCGAAGGTCCTCAGTGCCAAGTGATTTTCTGAAATGCGACTTGCCGACAATTGACCTGAGAGACTTCGGAACAATGATCTGTACCCACCACCGCCTTCCTCGTTTAAGTAGGTGCTTGCGCTCGTCTGCCACTGGAAGCTCCTATGCGAATATGCTACACGGTATACTACAGGAAATATACCACATAGATTGCGGTGATGCTATTGATAATAAAGGAAACAAGCGCTTAGCTTGGACATTCAAAGGGTGCTAGTCCCCCAGCCAGTCTTGCATTACTTGCCGTCCGCTGTTTTCCGACGCAGAACCATGCGTTCTGCTGTCAGGGAAATGACGTCATAGACGATGGGCGTGGACTCGGTTTGGCCTTCACTGAATGTGAGGGTCTTGTCGGTTTCGTCAAGTGACCATTCCCCTTCGGCTTTAATGTTCCTGTCATCCGGGCCAATGGTAGACCGGTTGCCGATGACGTTGCTCAGGTCAAGTTTTTCCCGACCGCGCGAAAGTGCAAACTTTTCTTCAGACGGACGGAACACCTTGGTGCCGTCACCGGCATCCTGTTCAAAGGCGTGGGTCCACTTTCGCGCGATCAGTTTTTGGGTCATCGTAAATTCAGCTCGTCAACTTTTCGCCATGCTCCCGAAAGCCCGGCCTCAACTCATCCACCGCCACATGCATGCGGGTGACCTGGCCTTTGGTGAACATGAACATGGCGACATCATCCACATAGTCCATGTAGTTCATGAACATGTCACCATTGGGATCGTTGCTGCATGACGGCTTGGGAAACACGGGCGCGTTGCGATTGGGAAATTGCTGGTTTGGTGTATCGTCGATGTGGTCGGTGCCTGTGCAATCTTCGGTGTCACCCCAAATGTGGCGCAAGTTCAGCCAGTGTCCGATTTCGTGGGTAGTGGTGCGGCCAAGATTGAACGGGGCCGCTGCTGTGCCTAATGTTCCAAAGGCGGTGTTCAAAACCACCACGCCGTCTGTTTCAGGCGGACCTCCCGGAAACTGCGCGTATCCGAGGAGATCATCACCCAGGGTGCAAACCCAGATGTTCAGGTAACGATCCGAAGGCCAGGCGTTTGAACCCCCGGTGGCGGCGCGTTTGACGCTGTCATCGCCTTGGCCGAAAACCGTTCGCGTGGTTTTCTTGAAGACAACGCCTTTGGATTTTGTACCTGTGGGCGACAGTTTGGCCAGACTGAACGTGATGCGCGGATTGCCGACAGTGTTTTTCCAGACCGCTGGCGTGTTGGCGATGTCTGGATTGGTGGCCGAGTAATCCCGGTTCAGCACGTCAATCTGACTGATGATTTGTGCCATCGAAATTTTTTCAGCCGGTGTCCGATAAAGGATGTGCACCACCACCGGCACCGTCAAGGGTGACTCTTGCTCACCAGCGGTTTTTGCCAGTGTGCGGCTGCGTGTTGCTGTTTCCAGTGAGCCAAGTACCTGGCGATAGCCCGGCGTGTTTTCCAGCAACTGGTAGTAGTTGACCATGGCACCGCATTTGCGCCGGGTCAAAGTTGTTGTTGCAGGAGACTTTACAGTTTTTGCCATGGTTGTCCTCATCAATGATGTGTGAAGAAGGGATGCCTTGGCCGTTACAGCCAAGGCATCGATTGCAAAGTGTGTCAGGCGGGTGTTGCGTCTTGCCTGGCTGCAAGTTTCAGCAGGTCCGCCAATTTGACGTTTCCGAAATCCGGATCCTTGCTGTTGCCCAATATCGAAATTGGAGAGCGGCGGATCAGGCTCACCAGCGTTTCGGCCACAATATGGCTGCCGACTGCGCCCAGATGTTTTCCGTTCGGTCCGGCGGGATTGCCCGCTTCCGCCAGAATATAGAACCACAGGGGCGACGCGGATTTGAACGGCTCTGCCGCTGTTTTGAGTGATGCAGTGGGCAAGGCCGCGATCAGTGCAGACCCTTCCAGCGGTGGCAATCCCAGTGCGCGTGCCACTGCCTGACCGGTTGGCAAGCCCAGCAAATAGCCACGCAAAAGATTTCTCACTGCTAATTTTGGCGCTATGTTTTTAGCATTCACACTGGCTTCGTCCTGATCTGCCGGCCGGCCTAAAACATCGCGCAGACCAAACAACAGCGGTGTTAGCCGCGCATCAATGGCCCGGGCCATTTGCGGGGTTTGTGCACCCATCTCGGCCAGACGCTCCCACTGGATCACCCAGTTTTCAGGCAGTGTCGGAAGGCCGTCGGCTGGTATTACTGGGTTACCTGGTGTGAGCTGACCCGACAAGGCCGTAAACGTGAACAGCAAATCGAGCGTTGCAGGAATGACCGGTGGTCCGCTGAAAGGCGAGAAATTCAAGTTGAAGTCATAAGCTGTCCGCACCATGGAATGTCCGAAGCGATAGGCTGCCACGGAAAATTCCAACGGCATGAAAGTTGCGACTGCTTCACCATAATATTTGGGTGCTTTGGCGATGGCGCTTGCGACGATGGCCGGGTCACAAATGCGCGGCAGAAAATCCTTGAGGACAATGTTTTGATACCGCAGTATCAACGCACGCCGCGCGTCCTCAAAGTTCATGCCTTCGTCAACCAGCGAATTATGCGCCTTCAGAAATGCCGTGTGGAGTTGGGCCACAATGGTGTTCTCGTCATTGCGGGGATCACCGATAATGGCCGCCCTGTCTTCATTCTTGTCCGCACTTGGGGGCTGACGCGGCAGGTCGTTGAATTTGCTTTTGCCGGGTATGGGGCTGGTCGGGCGATTGGGCGCATTCAAGGGCGTGACCTGACCCACCGCCATCTTGTTGACATTGACGGGGTCGCGAAGCCCGCCGTAAACACTGTCCAGATCAAGCGTGGCACTGCGGTTGTTCAGAAGCCCGTTGAGATTGGGAAGTGGCACAAGATTGGGATTGGCCAGCTGTTCGATTGTGGCAGAACCCGTATCAAGGGTAATGTCATGGTCAAGAAACTGGCCGAAATACGTGAACACTGCCGGAATTGGACCATCACCGACAGGCAGCACATCTTCGCCTGCAAGTTCCGTCATGCGTGTACCAAGTTCCACCAACGCAGTTACAGTGGCTGGAGTTGGCTTCAGCCTGTTTGCAGGATCTGTTTGAAGTTGGGGAAACAGATAGCCAAAATCTGTTGTCTGGATTGCGAGGCCAGCATCTTTCGCGGTTTTGGCGACCGTTGTGCGGGCGCGGGCCATTGCTGTTCTGTTGGATACTTCACCGTGACCAAGTCGAGACATAGGAACCTCCATTGACAAGCGATTACATCGCTTCAGGTTGCCGCCCACAGGGGCTGCTTTGGCAGCAGTGACTGGAGATGACTGTAATTTTCGTCACACTTTGGTTTTTTCTGCATGGAACCGATACCAGAGAGCTGACGCCGATTTTCAGCTGAGCAAAGACTCACCAGCCGCAAAACCACTCGCCCAGGCCCACTGGAAGTTATAGCCGCCGAGCCAGCCCGTTACATCGACGGCTTCACCGATGGCGTATAGTCCGTGTACGGATTTTGCTTCCATGGTTCTGGACGAGAGGTCGTTGGTGTCGATGCCGCCCACGGTGACTTCGGCTTTGGCATAGCCTTCGGTGCCGTTGGGGATGAGTGACCAGTGGTGCAAGCGGTCATGAAGGACTTGCATTTCCGATTGCGTGACGTGTGCCATGGCCTTTTCCGGCACCAGCGCTGCGGCCAGACGTTGCGGCACCATTTCACTCAGAATGGTTTTGAATTCGGCTTTCGGGCGCTCGTGTTTGCGAAGTTTGAGGACCGCTGCAACATTCACATCGGGCGCAAGGTCAAGCTGTAGTGTATCGCCGGGATCAAGATAGGACGAGGCCTGCAATACGGCGGGGCCGGAAAGTCCACGATGGGTGAACAAAATATGTTCGGTGAACAACGCCCTGCCTGCCTGTGCGATGGCCTTCAGAGACACACCTGAAAGCGATGCGTAAAATGCAAGTTCAGCGGCAGGCGCATGCAGCGGCACCAGACCGGGTTTTGGTTTTACAATCTTCAAACCAAATTGCTTTGCCACGTCATGGGAAAATCCGGTGGCTCCCATTTTCGGAATCGACAAACTTCCTGTGGCCAATACAAGACGGGGCGCTTCAAATGTTCCAGCCGTGGTCTCTATAATGTAATGATCGGCCTTGCGCACGGCGGTGATCTTCATCCCGAGTTTGATGTCAACGTGAGCGGCGGCGCATTCCGCCATCAACATCGCCATGATTTGCCGTGCAGAGCCATCGCAGAACAATTGACCCAGGGTTTTTTCGTGCCAGGCAATCTTGTGCTTTTCAACCAGCGCCAGAAAATCTTTCGGCGTGTAGCGCGACAGGGCGGACCGGCAAAAATGCAGATTGGCTGAAAGGAAGTTTGCAGGCGTTGTGCCGGTATTGGTGAAGTTGCAGCGCCCGCCACCGGAGATCAGGATTTTCGCTCCGGCTTGGCTGTTGTGATCAAGCAGTAGAACACGGGCACCACGCGCACCCGCCGTCATGGCGCACAGCAGGCCTGCTGCACCCGCCCCAATGATGATCGCGTCGTAGTCGAGCATGGGTTCTCAATTGAACCCAAAATACCCGTCATTCCCGCGAACGCGGGAATCCAGACTTTCCACAAACTCGCTGGTTGAAAGTCTGGATTCCCGCGTTCG
>JAYUVC010000256.1:0-16779 GCA_043754325.1 Hyphomicrobiales bacterium | reverse complement strand
CTCTTCAGGTTTGCCGGAACACCCCCGGTCCTTCAAAAAGGCCGGGCCATGAGAATGGGCGCTTTGTGGTCGACTTACGGTTCACTCCGTTTCGCCCTTAGGGGAGATCGACCTCTGGGTTAAAGTTCGTGTGCGCGTCTCGCAAGAGCCGCCGGGGAACACCAAAGGCACAGCTGGCGCGTCAGATGATCCGGTTCAAACACCCGTGCATGCGTGTGGGGAGACCCGACGCACTACTTTGCGACCTTAAACACGGTCGCACCTCGCGGAGGGTCTCCTCACGCGTCCCCACTTTGCAGGGGTTGATGCAGAACAAGACCAATTCAACTGGTCCCACAAAGCCCCGATTGCACCCCGAATTTCAACACAGGAAAACACCGATTGAACACGCAACCCAGCCCCGCCGTTTTGCCTGTGGTGAAGCCCGTCATGAATGGGCATAAGCCCGCCATCATGGCACCTCACGACAATCGCGATTCCAGGGCAGGCTTTCTCTATGCGGGTGGGGCATATTTCATTTGGAGCATCCTGCCGCTTTACATGAAACTGCTGTCCCATGTTCCCGCATGGGAAATTGTGCCACACCGGATCTTGTGGTCATTGCCACTCGCTGGACTGGTGATCTGGAAAATGCGGCTTTGGGACGATGTCAAAACTGCCATTTCCAATCCGCGCATGTTGGCTTTGGCGTTTTTGATGGCGGCTTTGATCACCATCAACTGGGGCACATATGTCTGGGCCGTGACCTCCGGGCGCGCCCTTGAAACCGCACTGGGATATTATATCAATCCGCTGTTCTCGGTATTTCTGGCATCTGTATTGGTGGGTGAAAAGCTGAATCGCGTGCAGATGTTTGCCATCGCACTTGCCACCCTGGCGGTAGGCGTTTTGACCTATGAAAATGGCGGCTTGCCTTGGGTGTCACTGATCCTGACCGTCACGTGGGGATTTTATGCCTATTTCAAGAAGACGCAGGCCATCGGTCCGCAACAGGGATTTTTTCTTGAAGTTCTGATTTTGGCAATACCCTCCCTCGCCATGATGGGCTGGTTTGAAGCAGAGGGCAGCAGCCACTTCATCCGCACGGGCTGGCGCGATACGGCACTGCTGGTGGGCACCAGCCTGTTCACGGCGGTGCCGCTGATCCTTTACGCCATGGGGGCAAAACTTCTGCGCCTCACCACCATCGCCATCATGCAATATTCCGCCCCCACCATGATTTTCCTGATTGCGGTATTTGTGTTCAAGGAACCCTTCAGTGTTTACAAAATGGCGGCTTTTGTACTGATCTGGACAGCTTTGGCCATTTACACCTGGTCACTGGTCAAGGCTTACCAGGCCAAACAAACTGTTATATCACTTGCCTGAGGTGTGAAACTTAAGCTATGCTAATTTCTCATAGCTCGAACGGAGTCCCCATGTCATCCCGCCACGCCCGCGTCCTGGTCATCGGCTCAGGTCCCGCCGGTTACACCGCTGCCATTTACGCCGCACGTGCCATGTTGAAGCCACTGGTCATCCAGGGCATTCAACCGGGTGGTCAGCTTACGATTACAACGGATGTTGAAAACTATCCGGGCTTCGCCAAATCCATACAAGGCCCATGGCTGATGGACGAGATGAAGGCCCAGGCCGAACACATGGGCACCGAAGTGGTGTCCGACACCATCACCTCAGTCGAATTGAATGCCACGCCGATAAAACTCATCGGCGACAGTGGTGTGACCTACACATGCGATGCCTTGATCATTTGCACGGGTGCCCAAGCCAAATGGCTGGGCCTGCCAAATGAAGCGTACTTCCAGGGCTTTGGCGTGTCAGCCTGCGCCACCTGTGACGGATTTTTCTATCGCGGCAAAAAAGTTCTGGTCGTGGGTGGTGGCAACACTGCGGTCGAGGAGGCTTTGTTCCTCACCAACTTCGCCTCTGAAGTCACCGTCATTCACCGCAGGAATGAATTCAAGGCGGAAAAGATTTTGCAGAACCGGTTGCACAATCACCCGAAAATCAAGGTGATCTGGGATACCGCACTGGAAGATGTGCTGGGCACGCATGAACCCAAGGGTGTCCACACAGCGCGTTTGAAGAACGTCAAAACCGGTGCTGTTTCTGATTTGTCGGTGGACGGAATATTCATTGCCATCGGCCACAAGCCCGCAACGGAACTTTTTGCAGGGCAACTGCCTTTCAAGAATGGCGGTTATCTGGTCACGGCACCCTGGTCAACGCAAACGGAAATCGCGGGTGTGTTTGCGGCAGGCGATGTGACTGATGATATTTATCGTCAGGCAGTGACCGCTGCCGGCATGGGCTGCATGGCCGCCCTTGAGGCCGAGAAATATTTACACGCATACAATGCGGAACAGAAACAGGCTGCAGAATGATGGACTGGGACAAGCTTCGAATTTTCCACGCCGTGTCAGATGCTGGCAGCTTCACCCATGCAGGGCATGAGTTAAACTTGTCACAGTCAGCTGTGAGCCGGCAGATTTCAGCACTTGAAGAAGACTTGCGGGTGCCGCTGTTTCATCGCCATGCACGTGGGCTTATCCTCACGGAGCAGGGCGAAGTGTTGTATCGCACAGCCCACGACGTGTTCACAAAATTGGCGGCCGCCAAAACCCGGCTGATGGATTCAAAGGAAAAACCATCAGGCGAACTCCGCATCACCACTACAGTTGGGTTGGGGTCGGTCTGGCTCACACCGCGCATCAAGGAATTCATGGAACTCTATCCTGAAATTCAGGTGCAGCTGTTGCTTGAGGATGAGGAACTCGACTTGTCCATGCGCGAGGCTGATGTTGCAATACGCTTGCGACGGCCCACGCAGCCTGATCTTATCCAGCGCAAATTGTTCACCGTGCACCACCATGTCTATGCGTCGGTGGATTATGTGCGCCAGCACGGCATACCCAAATCTTCGGTGGAACTCGACAAACACAAAATCCTGGTGTTTCAGGGTGCGAGCTACCTGACCTATGTCAACATGTTGCTCTCCATAGGCCGCAGCGAAAACGACATGCGCATTCCGGCCTTGCGCGTAAACTCGGCCTATGGCCTGCGGCGTGCCGTGCAAGCAGGAGCAGGCATCGCAATTTTGTCCGACTATCTGGTGGCACCAGACATGAACCTGGTGCAAATCGAACTCGAAGTGCAGACCCCGGAGTTTGATACGTATTTTGTCTATCCCGAAGAACTGAAAGAAACAAAACGCGTAACCGTGTTCCGGGACTTCATCGTGGCCAAGGCACGCGAGTGGAGCTTCTGAGCTCCCGTACATCCCTCGCCTGACATTATGATTGTTGCAGCAGGATGAGATCTTTCGGGTGCAACGAAATATCGACCGTGCTGCCAATGGCAGGCGGTGGCACGTCATTCCTGTTGAAGGTATCGAGTGAAACCGACTGCCCTTCTACCTTGGCCCGAAGACGAATGACGGACCCCAGGAACTGGACATCATCCACAAGCGCTTGCAGTGTCACGGCGGGGGACTTCTGTTTGCCCAACATCAAACCTTCCGGACGAATGGCAAGGCTGATCACCTCGTTCCTGCTGTTGGCCAACATACCGCGCGTCAGTTGCAACTCGGCTGTGCCCCACGACACCAGACCCTTCTTTGCGTCCTTCACCACGGCATCAAGGGTGTTGAGTGTGCCCACAAAATTGGCGACAAAGCGTGTGGTCGGGCGATTGTAAATCTCGTGTGGCGCACCCACCTGTTCAGCGCGGCCCTGGTTCATGACAACAACGCGGTCCGAAATCGACAACGCTTCTTCCTGGTCATGCGTCACGAATATTGTGGTAATGCCAAGCTCGCGCTGGATGTCGCGGATTTCACGGCGCAGGCTGACGCGGATTTTCGCATCCAGTGCCGACAAGGGTTCATCCAGCAAAAGCACACGGGGCCGCACTGCAAGTGCACGCGCCAGCGCCACCCGCTGCTGCTGCCCGCCGGACAATTCAAACGGATAGCGGTTGCCGAGATTCGGCAGGCCGATCAACCTGAGCATCTCGGTCACCCGCTGGTCGATGACACTAGCCGGAAGTCGCGCCACCTTGAGACCAAAGGCCACATTCTGCGCCACGGTCAAATTCGGAAACAACGCATAGGACTGGAACACCAGACCAATATTGCGCTGGCTGGGACGAAGCCCCGTGATCTCTTGTCCCTCAATGCTGATATGCCCCGACGTCGGCGCTTCAAAACCCGCCACCATGCGCAGCACCGTCGTCTTGCCGCAGCCGGACGGGCCCAGCAGAGACACAAACTCACCCTTGCCGATATCAAGATCAAAGTGTTCGACAACACGGGTTTTGCCGAACGACTTCTGCAATCCCTCAAGTTTGAGATAGGTCATCAGGTCGGCGCCTTCGCGTGTTTGGAAAAACGGGTGAGAAGCTGGATCAATGCCATACAGGCCCATGTAATGGCAAAGGCAATGACGGCAAGGGCCGCAGGCTCATAAGCCTTGTTGCCGCCCATCCACACCATATAGGGGCCGAAGGCGGGGCGGTCGAGCAAGGCGGCCAGCACATATTCGCCAATCACAATGGCAAAGGTCAGGAACGCGCCTGACAGCAGGGCGACAAGCACATTTGGCAGAATCAGCCGGAAGATGATGGTCGTCCACCCGGCACCCAGACTTTGTGCCGCTTCAGTCAAGGTTCGAATGTCGATAGTGCGAAGCCCGGTGTCCACGGCACGGTAGAGATAAGGCAGCGACAAGGTGGCATAACCGAACATCAGCAAAATATTCGTGCCAGTCACCGTGCCTGTCAGCGGCAGCCAGCTTGAGGTGTTGTAGAGTCGAATATAGCCAAACACGATCACAATCGGCGGAATGACCAGCGGCAACAGCGTGATGAATTCAACATAGGGCCTAAGCTTGGGAAGCTTCAGCCGCACCCAGAATGCAGTGGGCGTGACAATCGCCAGACCAATCACAATGGTGAACAGCGCCATGACGATGGAATAGAAAAACGTGTCGCGGAACTGCGGGTCAGACAACACGGTCTGATAGGCATCAAAGGAATAGACGCCCCGCCGCGCCCGCAGCGAAAACTCGAACGTCGCCAGAAGCGGCAAGAAGAAAAACAGCACGCCCAGAATAAACGTGACCCAAGCCGCGATTTTGGACAGCTTCATTTCTGCCACCGTTCAGCGCGACTGCGCAACACGATGTAGATCAGGTTCGCAATGCCCGTGATGGCAATCATCGCAAAGGCAATGGCATAGCCCAGATGCGGGTCTTGCAACACGTCTCCGCGGATTTGCGCAAACAGCAGAATAGGCACAATCGAAAGCGACGACCCAGTCAGCGCCATGGCTGTGGCAACAGCACCAAAGGCATTGGCGAACAACAATGCAAAGGTACCAAGCAGCGAAGGCCACAACACGGGCAACGCCACCCGCCGCCAATATTCCAATCCGTCCGCACCGAGACTCTCAGCCGCCTCGCGCCACTCGCGCTTCAAGCCGTCAAGGGCTGGCGTGATGATCAGCAACATCAGGGGAATCTGGAAATAGAGATAGGCCAGTACGAGCCCGGTGAAACTGATCAGGTTAAAACCCGCAGCCCCAAGGTCAAGATTGAAAATATCCCGGAGTATGACAGTAAGAATGCCAAGCCGCCCCAGCGTCGCGATAAAGGCAAAGGCCAGCGGCACGCCGGCAAAGTTGGAGGCAACACCCGAAAACGTCAGGGAAGCATCACGCAACCACGCCGGCAATCCGCCACGCGTGACGGCAATCGCCAAGGCCAATCCGAACAGGCAGCCCAGAAACGCCGTCAGCAAGCTGATCTTCATCGACAACCAGATCGCCGCCAGAATATTGGGCGCTGCAAGGCCGATGATATTGTTGAGCGTAACGCCGCCATCAACGGTGCGAAACGCGCCGAACACAATCTGGATGGTTGGAAAAATCAGGAACAGCGCTGCAAACAGCGCAAACGGAACAATGCCCAGCCAGTTGAAAAAGCTGGACCGGAATTCGGATCGCCGATGTGGTGCGGATGACATTTCAGAAACCAGAAATGGCCCTCACCCCCCTAAAAGGATGAAGGCCATCACAATCTTTTACTTCACAACAGCGCCAACAACCTTGTCCCAGTTACCTGTGACAACAGCCTTGTTTTCACCCTGCTGTTCAACAGTCGGGAAAATCGCCTTGGCATAGGCTTCAGCGGGTGGCAGCTTGGCCAACAGGTCAGCCGGGAGCTTTCCTGCAGCCGACATGGCGTTGAAACGGGCAGGGTGGCAATAGCCCTTCAACCAGCCAATCTGGCCTTCGTCGGAATACAGATATTCCATCCACAACTTTGCAGCAGCGGGGTGTGGTGCATAGGCCGAAATGGCCTGCACATAAACACCAGCCAGCGACACCGAGGTTGGCACCACAACGTCCATTGGCGGGTTGCCCTTCAAGCTGTCACGCCAGGCCAACAGGTTATAGTCCCAGGCCGCGATGATCGGTGTTTGGCCTTGTGCAATGGTGCCGGATTTGCCTTCAACCGGCACAAAATTTCCGGCCTTGTTGAGTTCGGCAAAAAATTCCAGACCCTTCTCGCCGGACGCCTTGCCGGGCTCGCCACCGCGGGCCATGCCAGCAGAAAGAATGGCCAGGATTGCCTGGTTGGAGGCGCGTGGGTCACCCGTCAAAGCGAATGAATTCTTGTATTCAGGCTTCAGAAGGTCAGCCCAGTCGGCAGGCGTATTCTTGACCAGGTCCTTGTTCACTCCAAAGGCCATGACGCCATAATAGTCGCCGTACCAGTAACCTTCGGCATCCTTCACGTTGTCCGGAATTTCAGCCCAGGTCGCAACCTTGTAAGGCTGGATCAACTTTTCGGTCTTGGCCTGTGGGCCAAAAGCCAGGCCAACGTCAATCACGTCTGGTGCCTGTGGGCCCTTGTTGTCCTTGTTGGCGCGGATGGCTTCAAGCTCATCAGCCGAACCCGCATCGGGGTTCAATTCATTCACGGCAATTTCGGGATACTTGGCCTTGAAACCGGCAATCACGCCACCATAGCCACACCAGTCGTGGGGCAGCGCGATGACGGTCAACGCGCCTTCAGTCTTGGCAGCAGCAACCAGGTCCGACATGGCATCGGCATGGGCAAACGAAGTCATGACGGTGGAAAGCGTCAAAGCGGCGGCAAATGTTTTTGTCGAGAGTGTTTTGAAAGTCGTGTGCATACTTCAATCTCCTGTAAGCGCGCAGATCACTGGGGGCATTATACAACGGTTTTGTGACAATGCAAAAACCTGGCAACTTGAGTAACACGTCGCCAGCCCCTGTCATTGCTCAAGGTGTTTGTTTTCTTCAACAGATTGAAAAAAAACAATCCCCTATACTAGGGCCTGTCCTCATTTAAGCCTAGTCAATGCGCAGACGAGGTGAAGACCTGCGAGAAAGTTTCTGGCGGTTTTCTCATAGCGTGTCGCGATGCCCCGAAAGTGTTTGATAGTATTGAAGAACCGCTCGACAAGATTGCGTTCAGCGTAGAGCGCGTAGTCACATTCGCGTTGAACCTTGCAGTTGGACTTTGGTGGAATCACGACCGTAATCCCGCGCACCACAAGACTCTGGATGAAGCTGTCTGCGTCGTAGCCTTTGTCGGCCAACAGCGCACCAGGCGTGATAGTCGCCGTGAGCGATACTGCCTGGGTGATGTCGTGAACCTGCCCTTTGGTCAGTGACACTCTCAAAGGATTGCCAAGCGAGTCCACAACGACATGGATTTTCGTCGTAAGCCCGCCCCTTGAGCGGCCTATGGCTTGGTCGCAACCCTGTTTTTTTGAGCGCCTGCGCTGTGCTGATGAGCCCTGACGATGGTCGCATCGATCATCGCATATTCATTGTCGAGATCATCTGCCAAGGCCTTGAAAAGACTCTCCCAAACGCCACTCTTGGCCCAGCGCGAGAACCGTGTGTGGATATTCTTCCAGGCCCCGAACCGTTCCGGCACATCGCGCCATGGTGCACCAGACCGGAACTTCCAGATTACGGCTTCGACAAACAGCCGATTGCCACCCTCACTGTTGCGGCCAACCGTTCCCGGACGTCCCGGCAACAACATTTCAACCCGTGCAAACTGATCGTCCCGCAAACCATAGCGTTTCATCGCAAAACCCTCCACAAGAAGGCTTCCCATGAATCACGCTTTAACTGATTTGCGAATCCCTTAATTGAGGACAGGCCCTAGTATTGTCAATTTTTTTCATCCCGGTCGCTCTCATGAATGGAGCAACCAGGTCGTCCAACTTATCAATCACTTTCCAGAACTGCAGAATTCGAAACGCTAGAATTTCCCCACTGCGTTGACAAAAACACCGTGGTCGTCATGCGTAAGGTCCGCAAGATCATCGGAGAATTTGCCGAAGTTATAGCCTACACCCACTTTAAAACTTTCTCCCAGATGTCGATAGACAGCAGCGAGCGCACCATAGTTCGTGCTCTCTGCTGTTGGCGACCAGAGCATGCGGGCTTCAAGCAATGCCTCCCATTGGCGGTCGATGTTGACATCTGCGCGTACTACGGCGAGATGCGCGACACTTTCAGACCACCCACCAGAACCATCGCGATTGCGCGTCTCGCCGTAGCGCATACCATATTTGCCACCGATCGAGACGATAGATGTGAGATCATAGATTGCATCAGCTGAAAAGATGTGGCTGCGCTGTTGAGGCCCGTTGAGTGTGCCGTTGACTGTCACTTGCTCCGGTCCCGGAAGGTCATACAGGAAAGTGTATTTGAACAGCGCGTTGAGACGATCATCTTCCGTGGGGCGATAGGCAAAGCCAAACGAGGATTCGATATACTTGCCATCGCGACCTGTGGTGTGCGAGTCCGAAAACACTGCATCTGTGTTGAACAGAAGGCGCCAGTCTTCATAGGCCTTCACAGAGCTTTGCACTTGCAGAAGGTAAGAGTTCATGTTGCGCTTGCGATCATCAGATCGCTCTACACGGTATTCGCCTTTTGCCTTGATGAAATCACCGTTCTCCCACTTGTAGGCCGATGACAGCGAGACGGCCTTGCGATCAAAATCGCTGTTCTTGGCTACTGGCGGGCCAGCATTGATGGTGTCATCGTAGACGTGACCCATCTCCAAAGCAGAGTTGATCGTCCATTCAGGTACCGGTGTATAGTCCACGCCATATGTTTGCGTCAGCGTTCTGCGCAGGCCGAACATGTCGTAGCTGTCTTCTGAGTAAAGAGAAAGCTGTTCTGACATGCGGGCCTTGGCACCAAAGATGACGGCACCGGTGTCGGTGCCTGGCGCTGCAGATGGTTCGATATCGCGATAGGGATCGAGCGCGTAGCCTATGTAAGTTTCAAGGTCAGCCGTGGGCGTATAGGTGACGCGGGCAGAAGCGCCGGGACCATAGGTGCCGTAGGAAGCCTCAGCTTCCAGAGAAACCTGCTCACTGAGCGATGTCTTGCCGCCCGCCCCGCCCCTGTCGTCGCGCTTGCGTGTGCCGTTTCGATGGGCAGTGGCTTGGCCAAAAATATAAACAGATGTGTCGTCATCAATTTTGTGGGTGATCTTGCCGCCAAAGTCAGTGCGCTGGCCGCGCTCCGATGTGGTGCCACTCTCAGGCTTCAGTGAATGCTTCGCGTTCACTTCAACAGTTGTCCATTCGGAAATGTCACGCTCATAGGCGAGTTTGATTTCACGCTCTGCCTTTTTGCCTTTGAGTTTTGATACCGACACTGCACCCTTGACGCGGCTGACATCTGAAAGCTCGACTTTGGCGTGACCCCGCAGGTCATCGCGCGCGTCAAGCGTTTCCTCATCAAGCGTCGAAAAACCCGCCCCCCTGTGGGCGTATTCAATGCCAATGTCACCTTTCATGGCGCCGTCTGTGAGTTCCTCGAGACTGGCTCTTGCCTCTACGCCGTAGGCTTGTGCTTTACCCGTACCTGCACCCGTGGCACCGGCATTGGAATAAGTCAGTCCGCCATCATGAGACGTGGAACTCCCAAAGCCCGTGCCTTTCGATTGGGCCACATGAAGGTCAACATAGCTGCGCTCGGTGGCCTGAAAGCGGATATCGGCACCTGCAAGACTAAGATCCGACTTTCCGGAATTGTCTTTCATGGCCGTGACACCAACGCGTATCTTGTCTCCCAGCCACTGGTGAGCGCGGCCACCATAGACCATGCCCTTCACATCTGTAGTGGCCGGTGTATATTCATAATTGACAATAAGAAATTGCGGATTGCCAGAAGCATTCGTCGACAGTGGCGTGTTCAGCAGAACCACACCTTGCGAATAGTCGATGTCATAATCCTTGCCGGGCGAAAGCCCCCTCATCGAAACGACAAAACCCGTTACAGCATCGCGCTCTTCAATGCTGATGGTTTCCGAGCCCTTGTTCACATCCTGAAATTTCAGGAAATAGGCCGAGCCGCCGGTGCCACGCAAATTGTCCTTTTGCGACAAAGAACCAGGTTCTGCGGCATGCACAGACACTTCTGTGCGGCGGCCATCGCCATAGGGTGCTGCTGTTGTTGATCGGTAGACGCCTTGTGCGCCATAGAGCTTGCGCTCATTCTTCAGGAACTTGTTGCCGTTCACATAGGCCTTGAAGTTGCCCCACATGACATGGCTGTCATCGCGGTCCACGCGCACATAGAAGCGGCCAGATGTTGGCGCATCTTCGATAGTTACAGAATCGTCACCGTAGACAGGGTAATAATCATCAGGGTCGATGCGCTTCAAGAAATTGCGCGGGTCTTTTTCGTCGATGCCCTTGAGGATATTCTTGAAACTGTCTTCCGTAGTGTCCAATGCGGCTGTGAGAATGGTGCGGCCTCTCATCTTGCCCTTGAGGTAGAATGCAAGGCGGCCTTTTTGGTAGATGCCTTTGTATTCACCCGGATTGCTCGCCTTCACATCGCTTTTGGCAAAGCGCTTGCCCAATGTGAGGTCAGCCAGGCCCACATAGAACCAGTCGTTGTCGGGGATATTGATATTGCGCGAAAAGTCGAGCGTGTTTTTCTGTTCATCCCGTAACGCAACATTCACGGTGTGATCACCAGGTGGCAGAATGCGCTGGATTACGAAATTCCCGTCGGCATCCACGGGAACTTCTTCACCGAAGGCATACATCTTGCTCTTGGGGTCCACATCACGCCCATAGACAGTGACGGCACCACCGTAGACGGGAATATTGCGCAGCGCAGTCCGATCTTCGCTGAGGTCCGGTCGAGTTGCCGTTGGTGGCGTGACAGTTTCTTCCTCAGACACGCTTGTTTCACGAAACGTTTTGGGCAGTAACGTCAGCGGCAAGGTTTCGTCGTAGAGGCCAGTGCTGTCGTAGACGCGCAACGCATAGGTTAGGCTGCCTTCTACGCCCTCGGGCACGTTCCAAGTCGCGCGGCCTTGGTGATCAACCGGCACTTGCGCGATCATCACCCCGCCATTCATGATCCGGATGTGAGCGCGCTCAATCCATGGGCCATAGTTGAGCGCGATGAGGAACTCCAGTTCTTCACCCAACTCATAGCTTGTCTTTGCGGGAACAGTAGACACATTCAGCATGGGCTTGGCACCCAGACCGTCAAACTTCACCTGAATATCTGCAGTGGCCAAGGACGTCTCTGACTTGAGTTGATCGTCTTCCAGTATTTGCGAGCCTGCAAGCATCTCGCCATCCACACTGATCGAATAACCTGCCGCATCATCCACGTCGACAGGTGCCTGGGCGGTGTCAACCACGCTGCCACCCGTTTCGTCGAGGCAGCCATTGTCATTGCCGACAACACAGATATCCATGCCGTCTTCCGCTTGGGACGTTTGTAGCAGGGTTAGCGTGAGCGCCGCAAAAGCGACGGAACTGAGAAGAAAATGGCGCATGATCAATTCTGGCTATCCTGCTGAAGTTTCACGAGGCGTGTTTCGATAGGGAGCTTGCTGCCCCCGCGGATACGGCCCCATTCCCTGCGAATGTAAATTTCAGCCTGCTCAAGTCTACGCTGGGCAATGGCCTTGCCGCCGACTCCGACTTGATATTGCAAGCGAAGCAAAGACGGCTCTTCCTCCATCACTACCACGAGCCTGGCGACCGCTTCACGCAGCTTGGCTGGCAATGCCGTTTCGCCATCAGCAAAGGCCTTGTCACTGAGATTGAAGCGAACGACGCGTGAGATCGACGCACCAAAGTTAACCTTGGTCAGCTTGCCCTTGGTCAAGCGCACAACACGCGGATTTTCCGTGGTCAAGCGATAGCCGGATGGCAAGCTGCGTGGATCAACCTTCACGATGAAGTTGGAGCCGATCTTGCCATCAGGAACGTCGGCACAGGCGATATGGAACCGGCCATGCTTGTCCGTGGTGATGAGTTCACCCTTTGCCGTGACAACGCGCACGCCCGGCAAGCCGCGCTCTGGTTCATAGGAGGACGTTTCGGCGTCCTGAATGCCGTTGCCGTTGCGGTCATCAAACACCTTGCCGATGATGTCGCCACAATCGAACACGGGCTCTGGCCTGATCTCCACTTTTGCCGTGGCTTCGCCGAGCAATTGGCCGCTTGAACTGAAAATACGCGCGCGGTTGGTGAGCGTTCCATTTTGTGCCGATGTGTTCACAACGGCACGGAGAGTAATGACGACCTCTCGCTCCACACCTTGCGGCGTGATGTTGGCTACGGTCAGCGTGCGTCCTGCAATCGCGGCCGTAGCGGCGGGGTCATTGATGGTGACCGATCCCCTGACGTAGGTGAGGCCGGAAGGCAGAATGTCAACCACTTGAACAGGCTGCACCACCACGCCGCTGGCGCGGATCGTGTAGGTGATAGTGTCACCGATTGCGGCAGTTGCGACACTGGCCGACTTCGTGAACGTGACGGGCGGCAATGGAAAACCAGTAACAGTCGGCGTGTCGTTGTTGGCGGCAGAGCCTGAAAGATCGCTCACAGGGGTGCCGCCTGTGGCCGTGCCGTTAGCTGTGGCCTGATTGCGCACTTCAGCAACGTTCAGGTCAGCTTGCGTCAACATATAGAGCGGCGCGGTACAGGTGATGGTGCCGCCAACAGCAAGCGATGTTGAAGGGCAGCTCACAGCGCCGAGGCCCGGCAACGGATCAGTGATCGCCAAACCAGTTATGGGCAAGTTGCCGGTGTTGATGACGTCGAATGTGTACTCTATCGCATCACCCAGGTTGGCACCCTTCGGCGGGTTGATCAGATCACGGAATTTCGCTTTCTTGATCAGTGCGAGGTCTGGTGTGGCCACCAGTGGCACGCGGGTTACCGTGTCGTTGTCTGCACTGGTGCCCGAGATATCGGTTTTCGTGCGGGGGATATTGTTAACGTCGTTGTATTCACCTGTGGCAAGGGCTGTATTGCTGACCCCGCCCGCCGTGATATCTGCGACCTTGATGGTGTAAGTTCCGGTGTAAGCTGTCTTGTTGCTGTCACCCGGCCGCATGACGGGAACCGGTGTCCCGGTCAGCACCATGTCTGCGAGCGCATCGGTCACGGTTACATTCCGCAATGTGATGTTGCCGCGATTGATGATCTCGAACCTGTAGGCAATGGTATCGCCTGCATCGACCAGATTTGGGTTGAGACCCTTGCCGACCGTAGGTTCGGTCGCAGTTTTCACCAGGCGAATGTCGGGCGTTTGTGCAATGGATGTGACGGTCGGGTCATCACGGCCTGCACCGCTGCCGGGTGTTGCATCATCTGACTTGTCCTCAGTGTCAGCGCCAATCGGTGGCGTTCCAACAGCTTTGGCGGTGTTGATAAACTGACCGGCGTCAATATCGTCCTGCGTCAGCGTGTAACTCGCCTTAAACGTAGTGGTGTCCGTGATAGTGGGTTCAAGTGTGGCTAATGGCCCGCCTGACAAGGTCACCTTGGGATCAGTCACGCGAATATTGGTGAGCGTCACGTTGCCCGTATTTGTAACTTGGAAGGTGTAATTGATGGTGTCGCCAGCATCAGGGCCGTTGCCATCTCCATCCACAATGCCGCCCGAAAGTTTGACAAGCGCAATGCCGGGTTTCTGCAGAATGTTGACGACTGTCGGTGCATTGGCGCCCGGTGCCGCGCTGGCATTGTCTGATGTATCAACTACAGATGTTGGCGATGCGTTGCTGGGCGTTACCGGTAGTGTTCCCGAGGCCGTGGCCGAGTTTGAAAACTTGCCCGCGTTCACATCGGCCTGAGTCAATATGTAGGTTGCGGTAAAGGTGTTCGCATCGCTCTGGGACGGCAACAGGCTTGCCAGCGGACCGCCCTGCACTTTGACGAGAAGATCAGCAACCGTGATAAGCAAGGTGGTGTTGCCAAGGTTGGAGACTGTGAAGGCATAGCTGATCTCGTCACCTTCATCATGGCCATTGCCGTCAACATCGTTGATGAGGCCTGCTGTCTTCACAAGGCCAATGGCGGGTTTCTGCGGCAAAGCGCTGACAGTTGGAGAATCATTGGTGCCAAGTGTGCCGGAAGTATCTATTGTTTCCGCACCTGACGGCGTCGTGCCCGTGACCTTCGCCGTGTTGGTGATCGAACCAAGGTCAAGGTCTGCCTGCTGAATTGTGTAAGTGGCGGTACAAGTTGCAACAGCAGCAGGTGCAATAGCTGTGCTTGCGCACGTCACCGATCCAACTTTAGTGTCTGCTATGCTTAGAGAAGACAGTGTCACGTTGCCCGTGTTGGTGATCAGGAAGCTGTAGGCAATGGTGTCACCCACATCCACAAGCGTTTTGTTGCTGCCAAGATTTGTGGTCGGAGCTGCAGCGCTCTTCACCAGCGTCACAGCGGGTAAAGCTGTCAGTGCAGTGACAGTCGGGTTATTGTTGCCGCTGCTGGTGCCGGAAATATCTGTTTTTTCCACACCTGACGGCGTCGTGCCCGTGACCGTGGCCGTGTTGGTGATCGAACCAAGGTCAAGGTCTGTCTGCTGGATTGTGTAAGTGGCGGTGCAAGTTGCAACAGCAGCAGGTGCAATGGCTGTGCTTGCGCACGTCACCGGTCCAACTTTAGCGTCTGCTATGCTGAGAGAAGACAGTGTCACGTTGCCTGTGTTGGTGACTGCGAAGGTGTATGTGATGCGGTCGCCAGCATCGGTCACGCTGCTGTTTGCACCGCGATCGAGTGTTGGTGATCCTGCTGACTTGACGAGATCGACAGTGCCTGATTGTGCCAATGGAACAAGTGTTGGATCATCGAGTCCCGGACCCGTGCCATTTGCACTTTCATCCGACGTGTCGAAGGGTTGATCACCACCCGGTGATGTGCCGCTGGCCTTCGCCGTATTGGTGACCTGCCCTGCGTCCATGTCGGCTTGCTTCAGCGTGTAAGTGCCAATGAAAGTCGTTGATGCGCCCGGTTCAAGCGACGGAACACTGACTGGCAGGATGCTGGCGGTCAGCAGATCATCCAGCTTTCGCATTTTGTTCAATTGAAGTGGTTCAACCAGCGGGACGGATTGCACCTGATCACGGGCCTTAAACGAAACTTCAGCGGGTGCCATGATCAGGCCCTGTGCAACATCTTCAGCACGCAGCGTATAGAAGAACACAATCGTCTGCTTGCTGACCGCGTTTGGCGCGAGATAGTCAAGAGTTGTGATGTAACCTTCCGCCGATGCCTGTGTTGCCTTCAGCGTGGTCAACGGACCTTCGCCAGTGTTGATGAGGGCGAACACGATAGCGACGGTATCGCCTTCTTTCAAAGCCGCTGTTGCATCATCCAAGCGTACAACTTCGCGTGACGCGTGCAGCGATAAAGCGAGCATGGGTGGTTGCGGATTTTCAATTGTCGAAGGCGTGGATGCATTCTGCTCAACCGGTGTGATCGACGCGGTTTGCAAGTCGGGCGACAAACGGTTGCTGGCGACGAGCTTGCGCACGGTTTCGGGCCTGAGTGGTCCGGCGTCCGCGATCATGCTGACGGTCGAGTTGCCTGTGCGATCAAGGCTGTTACGCTGCACCAGAAGGTCGTCGATCAACTTAACATTGCTTAGTGTCACGTTACCAGTGTTGGTGGCAGTGAGCGTGTAGTTGACAGTATCGCCTGCATCAAGGCGTCCACTGCCATTGGTATCAGCCACAGCGCCTGCGGTTTTGACAAGGCCGATCAATGGAATGGACAGGATGGCTTTTGTCGTCGGATCATCGTTGCCCGGACCTGTGCCCGGGGTATTGGCATCGGAAAAATCCGTGACCGCAACACCTGTGGGTGGCGTGCCTGAAGCTGCGGCTTGGTTGGTCACACCGCCTGCATCCATATCAACTAGCGTCAGCGTATAGGCTGCGGTGAATGTTGTGGTGTCGGATGCACCGGGTGCCAACGAAGCCACCGGACCACCAGCGACCGTGACCAAGGGCAAGGGGTCCGTAACAGTGACGCCAGTGAGGGTGACATTGCCCGTGTTGGTGACGGTGAAAGTGTAGTTGAGTGTATCGCCAACATCAGGGCGTCCACTGCCGTTGGTGTCGGCAACGGCTCCTGCTGATTTTACAAGACCAATAGAGGGTAAGGCAGGAATGGCAGTGATCGTGGGGTCGCCATTGCCGGGGCCGGAACCGGCAGTGGTTGTATCTGAAAGGTCTGTGACGGCGGCACCTGTGGGTGGCGTTCCTGTCGCCGTCGCCTGATTGGTCACGTTGCCAACATCTACATTGGCTTGCGTCAAGGTATAGGTCGCAGTGAACATGTTGATGTTCGTTGCACCGGGTGCCAGTGTGGCCAGTGGTCCACCTGAAACAGTGACGAGCGGATCGGTGACCATGACATTTGTCAGCGTCACGTTGCCCGTGT
>JAYUVC010000255.1:0-7286 GCA_043754325.1 Hyphomicrobiales bacterium | reverse complement strand
CGCGTCGTCCACGAAGTCGTGCTGCGTTCGCAATCGCAAGCCCAATATCGACCATTGAACGCCGGCCATTTCGGCCTGTCGTTAGCAAATTACGCCCACTTCACATCCCCCATCCGCCGTTATGCCGACCTGATCGTACACCGCGCCCTCATCACCTCACTGAAACTGGGCAGCGATGGTCTGTCCACGGACGATATTTCCCAACTTCAGGAAACCGCCGAACTCATCTCCGCTGCCGAACGCCGCTCCATGCTCGCCGAACGCGAAACCAATGACCGCATGGTCGCGAGTTTCCACGGCACCAGCCTCGGCGCACAATTCAAAGGCCGCATCAGTGGCGTCGTCAGTGCAGGAATGTTCGTCGTCCTCACCGACACCGGAGCCGACGGCTTCGTGCCCGCCTCCAGCTTGGGCAAAGACTACTACGCCTTTGACCCCGCATCACATTCACTCGTAGGATCCGCCACTGGAGAAACCTTCCAACTGGGAGACGACGTCGAAGTCAAACTCATGGAAGTAGCCCCCCTCAAGGGCGGCCTCCGTTTCGAAATCATCTCAGAAGGCAAAACCGGAAAACCGATGAAGCGGATGGCCAAACCACAGTTCCGGCAGTCAAAGCGCAGACGTTCCTGACTCCGGCCCTCTCCGGCCCGCAAGCGGGAGAGGTGAAGCGTCTTCACTTCTCCCGCTTGCGGGAGAAGGTGGCGCGAAGCGCCGGATGAGGGCCTTTCTTGCATTTGACTCTGTCCCCCAACACGCCTATGGGCATCCTCATGTGACGCTGGCCCGATGGCGAGGTCCCCCGTCCGTTTTCCCTTTTTGATCGCCTGGATATTTTCGCTCGACATGAGTTTTTCCACCCTTGGGCTCAGCCCAAAAGTACTCGAAGCCGTAACCGCTGCTGGTTATACCACGCCAACAGCGATTCAGGCTGATGCCATTCCCCACGTTCTCGCCCGCCGCGATGTGTTGGGGCTTGCCCAAACCGGCTCTGGCAAAACCGCAGCCTTCGTGCTGCCCATGCTCACGTTGCTGGAAAAAGGCCGCGCCCGCGCCCGCATGCCGCGCACCCTGATTCTGGAACCCACACGCGAACTCGCCGTGCAGGTTCAGGAAGCATTCGAAAGCCTCGGCAAGCAGCACAACATCAACGTCGCACTTTTGATCGGTGGCGTCGCCTTCGACCCGCAAGCCGCGAAGATCGACCGTGGTGCCGACGTCGTCATCGCCACACCGGGCCGCCTGCTCGACCATTTCGAACGCGGCAGACTGTTGCTCACCGGCATCGAACTCCTCGTCATCGATGAAGCCGACCGCATGCTCGACATGGGCTTCATCCCCGACATTGAACGCATCTGCAAACTGCTGCCGTTTACGCGCCAGACACTTTTCTTCTCCGCCACCATGCCGTCAGAAATCCAGCGCCTCACAGCGCAATTTCTGCACAACCCGGTGCAAGTCGAAACCTCGTCTGTTTCATCCGCAGCCCCCACCATTTCACAATTCGCGGTCAAAGTTCCATCAGAAGCCGCCGCCAAGCGCGATGCACTGCGCAAGCTCATCCGCAGCCAGAACAACGTCAACAACGCCATCATTTTCGCCAACCGCAAAACCACCGTGGCCCTGCTCGAAAAATCCTTGAAGCGCCATGGCTTCAATGCCGGAGCTCTGCACGGCGACATGGACCAATCAGCGCGTCTCAAAATGTTGACCGCCTTCCGCGCCCAGGAAGTCACCTTCCTCATCGCATCGGACGTCGCGGCCCGCGGCCTCGACATTCCCGAAGTCAGCCACGTCTTCAACTTTGACGTCCCCATCCACGCCGAGGACTACGTCCACCGCATTGGCCGCACCGGCCGCGCCGGCCGCGAAGGCCATGCCTATATGATGGTATCATCAGCCGACACAAAACATGTGAAGGCCATTGAAGCGCTTTTGAAAAAAGACATGGAATGGTTCTCACTGGGCGACACACCAGTCGCCGACGACGTTGAAGACGCGCCAAAACCCGTCCGCGAACGCCGCACCCGCGAGAAAAAACCGGATCGGAAACCCCGCGCCGTTGTTGAGGCCGCACCCGTCGTCGAACCTACAAAACCCGAAGCCAAATCCGAACGCACCCCCCGCCCCCGTCGCGACTACCACGAACAGAACGATGCGCCCGACCATGGCGGCTTCAACGCGGGAAACATGCCAGCGTTTCTGCAGCGACCTACAAAAACAGTCGCGCGCTAAATCACCGCTGGCTTGATCTCGACACTCTCACCACAGCCGCAGGCCGAAATCTGGTTTGGATTGTTGAACACAAACCCCGATTTCAAAATCCCGGTCTGGTAATCCATTTGTGTGCCCAGCAAAAACATCAAAGCCTTGGCTTCAATCAAAACCTTCGCCCCGTCCTGCTCCACAACTTCATCAAACGGCTTCGGCTCCTTCGCCCATTCCATGGTATATTCCATGCCGGCACAGCCGCCATTCTTGACGCCGACGCGAAGCCCGATGCCCTCGTCCTTGGCCATCAGTTCACGCACACGTAACGCCGCAGCTTCGGTCATTGACAGAATTGCGGGGCGAGGACGCGGTGTTTGAATATTCATTATAATTCCCTCACCACATATTCATGGCCATGCGGGCCTCTTCCGACATGCGGCTCTGGTCCCATGGCGGATCAAACGTTATCTTGGCCTTGACACCTGACACACCAGCGACGGAGCTCACAGCATTCTCCACCCAACCCGGCATATCCCCAGCCACCGGGCAGCCCGGCGCCGTCAATGTCATGTCAATCGCCACAAAGCGGTCATCATCAATATCGACCTTGTAGATCAACCCAAGCTCATAAATATCAACGGGAATTTCAGGATCATAAACCGTCTTCAATGCCCCAACGATGTCATCCGTCAGCCGCGCCAACTCCTCCGCCGGAATGGCAGAAGGGTTTGGGGCGTTCTCAACAGCTTCAGCAACATCATTCATGAAAATATCCCCATTCTACTTAAATATCCTATCTGCAGAGATAAGTGCGTCCGCCAGTTTATCAACCTCTTCATGCGTATTGTACATGCCGAAAGATGCACGGCAGGTCGCCGTCACGCCAAAACGCTGCAACAGCGGCTGCGTGCAATGCGTGCCCGCCCGCACAGCCACTCCCTGCCGGTCAATCACAGTCGCCACATCATGAGCATGCGCCCCCTCCATGGTGAAGGAAATGATCGGCCCCTTGGCGCGTGCCCGCCCGAAAATCCGCAGGGAATTGATCTTGGTCAAGCGCTCCATCGCATGCTCATGCAGCGCGTTTTCATGCGCCACAATCGCTTCAGCCCCAATGCCGCGCATGTAATCCAGCGCCGCCCCAAGCCCTATCGCTTCAACAATGGCAGGCGTTCCCGCCTCGAACCGGTGCGGCGGGTCATTATAGGTCACGCCACCTTCAGTAACTTCCAGGATCATCTCGCCACCGCCTTGATAAGGCGGCATTTTCTTCAAGTGTTCGGCCTTGCCATAAAGCACACCTATGCCCGTGGGGCCATAAGTCTTGTGCCCCGTGAAAACAACAAAATCCGCATCCAGCGCCTGCACGTCAACAACCCCATGCACCGCCGCCTGGCTGGCATCCACCAACACGGGAATGCCCTTGTCATGCGCCAAACGGATGATCTCGTGGATCGGCGTGATCGTCCCCAGCGCATTTGACATCATGGTGATGGCGACCATCTTGGTGCGCGACGTCAGCAGCTTGGCATAGTCCTCAAGCAGAAAATTCCCCTCATCATCAATCGGCGCCCACTTGAGAACAGCACCGCGCCGCTCCCGGTGGAAATGCCACGGCACAATGTTGGAGTGGTGCTCGAGAATGGACAAGACAATCTCATCCCCTTCCCCAATCACCATCCCCCCAAACGAAGACGCCACCAGATTGATCGCATCGGTAGCATTGCGCGTGAAAATGATCTGGTCCTTGGAAGGCGCATTCAAAAACCGCCGCACCGACTCCCGCGCATCCTCAAACCCCTGCGTTGCCGCGTTGGAGAGAAAATGCAGCCCCCGATGCACATTGGCATATTCTGAAGTCATCGACCGGACCATTGCATCAACCACGACCTGCGGCTTCTGCGAAGACGCCGCGTTGTCGAAATACACCAGCGGCTTGCCATAAACCTCCCGCGAGAGGATGGGGAAATCAGCGCGGATTTTTTGAACGTCAAACATCAAAGGCCCCCCTCCCCCCTTCGGGGTACTCCCCCAACAAGTTGGGGGAGGTCTTTGCAGTACGTCCTTCCCCAACTTTGTTGGGGAAGTGCCCGAAGGGCGATGGGGGCCTTCTGCAACAACCAAACTTCCTCACCCTGAGGTGCGAGCCCTTGCGAGCCTCGAAGGGCCCTCACCTCAAGCGTATCCTTCGAGGCCCGCAAGAGGGCGGGCACCTCAGGATGAGGGGAACATTGTGTGGTCATCATGAGGCCATCCGCTCCTGCACCAACCCCATCAGCGCATCCCGCACCGCCTCATTCTCCACCGTCTCAATTGCCTCCGCCACAAACGCCTCAACCAACATCGCCCGCGCTTCCGCTTCCGGAATCCCGCGCGACTTCAGATAAAACAAATGATCATGGTTCAAATCCCCACAGGTGGTGCCATGCCCACACACCACATCATCCGCATAAATCTCCAACTCGGGCTTGGCATCAAACTCCGCCGTTTCCGACAACAGCAGCGCATGCGACGATTGCTTGCCGTCAATTTTCTGCGCGTCTCTCCGCACAATCACCTTGCCCTGAAAAATCCCGCGCGCCTTGTCATCCATCACGCATTTGAACAATTCGCGTGACATGCAATTGGGAACTTTGTGATCAATGATCAGTGCTGTATCTGCATGCTGCGCACCCCGCAGCAAGTAGCTGCCAGACACCTTCGCCGAAGCATTCTCACCATGATACTCAATCACACCATTCTGCCGGTTGAGCATGGCACCAGAGGTGAGTGTGAAGTCATTCAAAATCGCATCAGCCGCCAAGGTCACAATCACTTGCGACAAATGCTGCGCCCTTGCTGACTCCGTCTCAATCTTCACCCGGTCCAACCGCGCACCCTTGGCCACATCAACAGTGGTCACAGGGTTATTGAGATATTCGCCTTCCCCCACAAAGGTCTCAATCACCGTCGCCGAAGCACCCGCAGCCACAGCGATATGCAAGCGCGATGCAACAGCCACACCCTGCCCCGTCGTGACATGCAAAACTTCAACAGGCTGATCCACATTGCCCTCAAATGCCAAGCTGATCACCTTGGCTTTCAATTTCGCATTCAACGTCAACAGCGGATCATCATGCACAATCGCAGGCGCAACATCCGACACCATCATGCCCTTGGGTGCAGACTGCAAAACCCCATTCACAACCACAATGCGCTGCACGTTCAATGCCGCCAACGGTGCAGACGCAATCAGGCGCACCACATCTTTCGCCACCCACTGCACAGCAGCCGTGTCATAGGCGCGGTCAAGCAGCCGCTTCAAATCCGTCCACTTCCACGCCTCATCGCGGCGCGATGGCAACGACAGGCCCAACGCTTGTTCAGCAGCCGTTTGGGGAGCAATCATGGTCACGCAGCTTGCCCCACAATGTCAGCATAGCCATTGGCCTCAAGCTCCAGCGCCAATTCCTTGCCACCGGTTTTGATGATCGCACCATCCGACAACACATGCACAAAATCCGGCACGATGTAGTCAAGCAAGCGTTGATAATGCGTAATGACTATCATGGCGCGATCAGGCGACCGCAGCGCATTCACACCGTCCGCCACCACACGCAGGGCATCAATATCAAGGCCAGAATCGGTTTCATCCAACACACACAAAGATGGCTCCAACACCGCCATCTGCAAAATCTCGGCCCGCTTCTTTTCACCGCCAGAGAAGCCCACATTGACCGGACGCTTCAACATGTCCTGCGAAATATTCAGCTTCTCTGCATTGGCCTTCACATGCTTCATGAATTCCGGAATGGAATATTCTTTTTCACCCCGCGCTTTGCGCTGCGCATTGGCCGCCACTTTCAAAAACTGCATGGTGGCCACACCGGGAATTTCTATCGGATATTGAAACGCCAGAAACACGCCAGCCGCAGCCCGCTTGTCCGCCTCCATGGCAAGCAGATCCTCACCCTTGAAAGAGATCGACCCCTCAGTAACCTCATACCCCTCACGCCCCGAAAGCACGTAAGACAACGTCGATTTCCCCGACCCATTCGGACCCATAATGGCATGCACCTCCCCGCCTTTGACGGAGAGGTTCAAACCCTTGATAATTTCACGCTTCTCATCTGCAAGACGGACGTGGAGATTTTTAATTTCGAGCATTTACATTTCAACTCACTTGAATACGATTCTGGATTTATTTTCTTTGCTAAATTTAACGGCAGTCTTGATTAGCGCTCTCCAGTCTGGTGATCGCGAGGAGACTTTTTCCATCACCAGTTGATCACCTTGAAACTTCGCTTGCGCAACCAATTGACCGGATGACGTGAAAACCACGGCCAACGGACAATGGGTTCCGATGTAAAACATTAATCCATTGGGTAGTGTAAGTTTCACTTCTGATAAGACTTCCTGCGCAACATTAAGTTCGAAAGTCTCCTTCTTCCATTCTACTTTCAGAGCTTCAATTAAAGCTGTAGTCATAGCCATGCCACGCTCCCTTCGAAAATAATGCTCCTCATCGTATCATCTTCACCCGCACTGGCAGCTCTACCTTCTTCCAAACCTTGTCAGCCGTCATCGCAATTGCATCTCGCTCCGCAGCAAGTGCCAGACAGGCCCTATCCCCCACCGACAGTCCCGCAGTTCTGGTCTTATCGCGAAGCCCACTAGCAAATCGCGCCTGCGCAGACGTGAAGTCCATTTCAACCATATCAATCAATTCCAAGGCCGCATCGATTTCGAATTCAGACCTTCCTTTGTCAATCAACTTGGTTCGCACCTCCACGACATTGACCGTGGAAACAAAACGTGGTGCAAGTATTTCATAGACCTGCGCCCCGCCGTCCTCCTGCAGAATGGCAGCCAGAATTGCTGATGTGTCCAGCACCATGTCATCAGTCATGCTTTGCCACATTCGCTTTTGCAGCTTCGGCAGCCTCCGCTTCGAGTCTCTTCCACTTTGCTTCATCAGCTGCAACTTCAAGCCGCTTTTCCGCAAGGAACTCGTCCACGAGCGAGACACCAGGCCGAACAAGAGGTGCAGAGATTTCCTTCATCCGCGCCATGGCACCACGTCTCGTCAGCACTTC
>JAYUVC010000254.1:0-3186 GCA_043754325.1 Hyphomicrobiales bacterium | reverse complement strand
TATGTGTTGCTGGCACAATTCATCTCGATTGGTGGCACCAACCTTTATACTATTGTTGTCAACTCGACATTGGTGTTCCTGTTCCTGTCGTTCGTCATCCCGATTGCCTTGGGCATGATGACCTACGGAACAGCCAAGTGGCCAGAGCCTGGCCCATGGAGCATGAGTGCTGGTGTCTTCAAGCTGACGTGCCTGCTCTCCATCGTCGGCATGGCGATCATTTTCTACATCGCCATCCAGCCGCCGAACGACAAGGTGCTTTATATCGTCCTGGGCTTCCTCGTGCTGGCCGCCGTATTGTGGTTTGGCATTGAAAACAAGCGCTTCAAAGGTCCGCCAATGGGCGACGAAATCAAACGCCGTCAGGCCGAGATTGCCAAGAAAGAAGCCCTGTTCGGCGAAGCGTAATCGCATTCACACAATTACGGAAAAGGGCGGCCCTCCACAGCCGCCCTTTTTCGTGGCCATTGCTTGGTGTAATTTTTGTGTATATATATACATACAAGAGGTGAGGCTTGGAGCGGGACAGCAGAAAGATCATTGCACGATTGCTTGGTGAAGGCTGGACTGAATGTGGCGTTACCGGGTCGCATCACCACTTCAAGCATTCTGAAAAACCGGGGAAAGTGACCGTGCCGCACCCGGCCAAGGATTTGCCGCGGGGCACGTTGAATTCCATCCGCAAGCAGGCGGGTTGGCCGAAGGAGTAAATCATGCGTTATCTAGCCTTTGTTCACAAGGAACCAGACAGCATCTACGGCGTGAGCTTTCCTGATTTTCCGGGGTGCATCTCGGCTGGTGATACGCTTGACGAAGCCTTGGCAAATGCCAGCGAAGCACTGCAAGGCCATGTGAGAATGATGGAGGCCGACGGTGAAACTGTTCCGTTACCCCGCAGCCTCGATGCCATTCAGGCTGACAGGTCTCTGGACGAAGACCGCGAAGGCGCTGTCTTGTCGGCGGTACATCTCATCCGCGATCTTGGTTCGACGACACGCATCAATCTTTCGCTCGATTTAGGGCTTCTGAAAGCGATTGATGAGGAAGCGAGAGCGCGAAAGCAAACCCGGTCGGCATTTTTGGCAAGCGCTGCGAGGCGCGAACTGGTTGAATAATCAGAAAGGGCGGCTCTCCACAGCCGCCCTTTCTTTTTTGTGGGGTTACGCGGCTTGGGCGAGGTCGTCCCCTCTCACCATGTTGCCAGCTGCTCCCACCAGACCCTCGGCACCGTCCAAAGTACCCGGGGTCAGTTCCAATCCAAGAAAACGTGCGCGATCAACCGGGCCTGGCAGATGCAGATTACGGGTCAGCGCAACGTCGAAGCCAAAGCGGTTGTAGTAAGGCGCATCGCCCACCAGCAGGATTGAGTCATGCCCCATCACGCGGGCGGAGTTGATGGCGTGTGCCATCAATGCAGCGCCAATGCCTTTGCCCTGCGCCTTGCAATCAACAACCAATGGGCCAAGCAACAACGATGGGCCAGCCGAGCCCGCAATGATCGACCACAGCCGAACAGAGCCAATGACGCGGCCCTTGTCATCAGTTGCTATCAAAGCCAAGCTATCTGCCGGCAAACGGCCTTCACGCAAACGCTCGGAGGTTTTGCGAACACGTGTTTTGCCAAAAGCCCTGTTCAACAGGGCTTCGCGCGGGGTGATGTCAGAGGGCAGTTCGGTGCGGATGGTGACCATTGAAAGTCTCCCAAATGAGAATGAGGCCAAGGTGCTTCGAGGCCCGCGAAGACGCGGACACCTCAGCATGAGGATATCTGGAGAAAGTCCCTCACCCTGAGGTGCATCGCTCTATCGCGATGCCTCGAAGGGCGAGGAACATCTGGCGTGATTTAAATCACATACGACCGGAGCGGCGGGAAGCCGTTGAACGCGACTGCCGAATACGTAGTGGTATAGGCACCACAGGCTTCGATCAGCACTTCATCGCCCACGCTCAAGGTGATCGGCAACGGATACGGCACCTTCTCATAGAGCACGTCTGCCGAGTCACACGTCGGGCCTGCGATGATGCAGGGTTCCATGGCATCGCCGTCTTTCGCAGTCACAATCGGATAGCGAATGGCTTCGTCCATGGTTTCGGCGAGGCCACCGAATTTGCCGATGTCGAGATAAACCCAGCGCACATTGTCGTTCACGTGCTTCTTCGAAATCAACACCACTTCCGACTTGATGACGCCGGCATTGCCCACCATGCCACGTCCGGGCTCGATGATGGTTTCAGGAATGGCATTGCCGAAATGCTTGGCCAATGCATCGTGAATGGCATTGGCATATTGGTTGGTGCCGGGAACGGCTTTCAGGTACTTCGTCGGGAAGCCGCCGCCGAGGTTGACCATTTCCAAGGTAATGCCATGGGCCAACATACGATCAAAAATCGCTTTTGCTTCACCAACGGCCTGGTCCCAAGCGCCAAGGCGGGTTTGTTGCGAACCGACATGGAAGGAAATGCCATAGGCTTTCAGGCCCAGTTTGTGGGCATGCAGAAGCACGTCTTCAGCCATTGATGGCTCGCAACCAAACTTGCGAGACAGCGGCCATTCAGCGCCAGCGCCATCAGCGAGGATGCGGCAGAACACCGATGCACCGGGGGCGGCACGGGCGACTTTTTCGACTTCTTCATCAGAATCGACGGCGAACAACTTGATGCCAAGCGCGTTCGCTTTTGCAATGTCGCGCTCTTTTTTAATGGTGTTGCCGAACGAAATACGGTCAGGCGTTGCACCAGCGGCAAGTGCCATTTCAGCCTCAACCACCGATGCCGTATCAAAGCACGAGCCAAGCGCGGCCAGCAGCGAGAGAATTTCAGGAGCTGGGTTTGCCTTCACCGCATAGAAAATGCGCGTACCCGGCATGGTGCGGGCGAAAGCTTCATAGTTGTCGCGCACGACGTCAAGATCAAGCACGAGGCAAGGGCCTTCGGGCTGTTCACGTCGGATGAAGTCGATGATTTTTGCCGTTGCCATGATAAAGGATCCCGAAAAAACTGATGACAGGACTCAGCAGTGGCAAAAACCCAAGCGCGATGGAGACGCAAAGGATGAAACCCCTAACTGACTTTCGCTTCTGATTGATTGGGATGGTGCCAACCGCACATCGAGCAGACTTGTGTTTGCCTCAAGTGTGCTGGCCTTTGGACGAAACCAGCGAGACGAGAAGCCCTCACCGTCGTTGC
>JAYUVC010000253.1:0-6038 GCA_043754325.1 Hyphomicrobiales bacterium | reverse complement strand
CTATAATCTGGACGGCACCGGCTTCGTGCTGGGCCAGCCTGAAGGCGTTGACGAAATCTGATTTATCTGTAACATGTTGAATAACGAATTGTGATCGCCTATCTGAAAGGCATGGCATTCGAAACCCCATTTCAATACGTTTTCAAACCCGGTCGGCCCGATAAGCAACCACTTTTGCTGCTACACGGCACAGGTGGAAACGAACACGACCTAATCGACCTCGCCGAAACCGTGGCTCCGGCCCGCGCCTTGCTTTCGCCGCGTGGCCGCGTGCTGGAAAACGGTATGCCGCGCTTTTTCCGACGCTTTGCCGAAGGTCAATTTGATGAGGACGATGTACGCGTCCGCGCTGCCGAACTGGCAAGTTTCGTGCGCGATGCCAGCAAGTCCTACGGACTTTCAAAACCTGTCGCGCTGGGTTTTTCCAATGGTGCAAATATTGCTGCAGCTCTGCTGACCTTGTATCCAGACCTTCTTGCCGGTGCTGTTCTTTTGCGCGCCATGGTGCCCTTCAAGTCCATGCCGCCATCCGCCTTGACGGGCGTTCCCGTATTGCTCGTGTCGGGCGCGCAGGACGCGATGATCCCAAAACCGGACTCTGACCGCTTGGCCTCATGGCTTCGTGAAAACGGTGCCATACTCACCCACAACAATTTGCCAACCGGCCACGGATTGACCCAAACCGACGTATCCCACATGACCCAGTTTCTAGCCCAACAGGAATAACTGACATGCAACTCAAAGGTTTCCACCACCTCACCGCTGTCACCGCCGACGCGCCGAAGAACCACCAGTTCTACACGCAGGTATTGGGGCTGCGCATGGTCAAGAAAACCGTCAATCAGGATGACACCAGTTCTTATCACCTGTTTTACGCCGACGGCAAAGGCAACCCCGGCACGGATATTACATTCTTCGATTGGCCCACAGGCCCGGAACGCCGTGGCACCAACTCCATCATTCGCACAGGCCTTCGCATTAAAGGCGAAAACGCTTTTGCCTGGTGGGCCGATCATTTCAAGAAAAACAACGTGAGATTCAAGGACCCGATCAATCGCCTGGGCCGCTTGACCATGGATTTCGAAGACTTCGAAGGTCAACGTCTGTCACTGGTCAACGACGAAAGCGATACGCCATTTGATGTGTGGGAAAAATCTTCGGTGCCCGCTGAACATCAGGTCCGGGGCTTGGGACCTATTACCTTGAGTGTCCCGGACATCACGGCAACCGACGCCGTGTTGACCAACGTCATGGGCATGACATTGCTGAAAAATGATGACGGACTGCACGTCTATAAAATGAACGCCGAAGGCCCGGTCTCAGAACTTCACGTCCGCATCGAATCACTGTTGCAACCCGCCCGGCAAGGTGCCGGAAGCGTGCACCACGTCGCCTTCAACATTGCCATGAAGGACCACACAGCCTGGGCCAACCACCTTAAAGAATTCCGCGTGCCAAATTCGGGGCCAGTGGATCGCTTCTGGTTCAAGAGCCTGTACTTCCGCGAACCCAACGGCATCCTGTTCGAAATCGCAACAGATGCGCCAGGCTTTGCCGCGGATGAATCGATGGAGACGCTGGGTGAAACCTTGTCATTGCCGCCGTTTCTGGAAGCAAGACGTGCGCAGGTCGAGACAGGGTTGAAGAAACTTTAACGGCCCTCATCCGGCTCACGCTTCGCGCGATCCACCTTCTCCCGCAAGCGGGAGAAGTGAAACAGCCTTCACCTTTCCCGCTTGCGGGAGAGGACGATTTGCGCAATGCGCAAATCAGGTGAGGGACGAGTAAATTTCATGTCGAGCGTGTCGACATTTTCGGCTATGCGTCCTTCAAGGGCAGCGAGCATTGTATCGCAAACCTCCGGTCTTTGACGAAGCACCAAACCACTCGGAACCCGTAATATCGCATATCCCATTCGCACCATGACCTGATCCCGCCGCCGATCATACTCGCTGTCCACATGCTGGCTCCCATCAATCTCAACAACCAGCTTCAACGCGCGACAAACAAAATCCGCGTAGTATGGCCCGATAGGAAGCTGCCGCACAAACTTGAATCCTCCAAGCTGGCGATCTTTCAACACTGTCCACATCGACGCTTCAGCGGGGTTTTCCTGTTGCCGCAAATCACGGGCGCGTTCCGTTTGGCCGTATTGACGTTGAAAGGGCATGGGAACCTCCTGTTCAACGTAAGACGAATTGCGAGGCAAATTCCGTCGCTCGTCCCTCACCTGATTTGCGCGATGCGCAAATCGTCTTCTCCCGCTTGCGGGAGAGGATGTCGCGGAACGCGACAGGTGAGGGCCTTCCTTTCTGAACCCAAAATGAATCCCCCATTCAGCGTGAACTCATCCGTGTTCTGATAGTTATTGCCTCAAGTTCATGATTTTGGCGCATTTCAGCCCTGTCCATGCCTTTGATGCTCCGTACACGGTGTAATCAGAGAGGTGGGGTTGAAGCACCCTGAAAGACGGCAGAGACAATGGTTACGGCATCTCATGTTATTGAAGCAGATCGATTTTCTGCGCGCAAAGTGGACGAAGCCCGGCGCGTCAAGCATCTGCGCAGACTGATTCTCATTGGCCTTGCGGCGGCCATGGCGCTTGCTACATTGGCCCCGGTTGTGGTGTTGGCCGGCTAAAGCCAGTGCTTTTTATACCCCACAGGTTCCGCATGGGCGACGACGCGTTTGATGTTTGGCAATGCTGTCATCAGTGCCACTTCGATGCGGTCTGTCACCTCGTGCACATCAGCAATCGGCAATTCAGGGGCAAAACGGCAGTGATAGTGCACATAGAGCCCAGTCGTATTTGTCCGCACACGGATGTTGTGCAGGTCGCGCAGTGCTTTTTCCATTGATGCAAATTTGGCCAGTGCGGTTTCGACTTTCTTGATGATGGCTGGTGTGGGCGGTGCGCCTGCCAGCAGCCGCGGCTCCAGGGGTTCGATGTGGCTTTCAACCTCAACGTCGGTGCCCAGACCTTCGCGAATTTCGTTTTCGAGCACCGTTGCCCTGTCATGGGCCAAGGTGAGGGGCGTTGAACCGTCAACCTCGACGTCAAAACTTACGGCCAAACGGCCTTCAAGGGTTTGCACGGCGAGGTGATGCACTCTCAAATCATGTTTTTCTGCAATCAGGGCCACTTTGTCGAAGGCGGTTTCTGAATCGAGTTCGACCGGGTTGATTTGGGTGGAGATATCGGCGTTTTCAAAGATGTTCGTGACACGGCTTGCAATATCGCGGCGGACCACATCAAGCTGTATTGTTGGCAAGGTGCGGGGCACATCAACGCTCAAATCGACAAACAAGGTTGGCCCGGCGGGGCGAACCCGCAGTTGGCGAATGCCCAGCACGCCGTTTACACCTTCAACAGCTTGTGAAATTTCCGCTGTGGTGCCAGCGGGTGCGGCATCGAGCAAGTTGTTAAGGGTCTGCTTGCCCAGGTTCCATGCGGCTTGGGCCACGAACACGGCAACGACCAAAGCTGCCAGCGCATCCGCAAAGCCATAACCCAACCAGACAAGTACGAGGCCGATCAATACGGCGATTGAGCTCCACATGTCGGCGGCAAAATGCAGTGCATCAGCAGCAAGTGCTGCACTCGTGGTTTTTTCGGCGGTGCGTTTCAGGGTACGCGAGCGATTGAAGTCAATCGCGATGGAGGCAATGATGATTGCAAAAAGCCACCAGCTCAGTTCAATCTCATGCGAACCTGCCCAGAGACGTTTGATTGCCTCATAACTTACCCAAGCGGTGACTGCGAACAGCATTCCGGTTTCAATCAGCGCGACCACGTTCTCGGCCTTGGCGTGCCCAAAGTGGTGGTCGTCATCGGCTGGCTTGTCAGAAACGCGAATTGCAAACAGCGTCAAAGCTGTTGCGCCAAAATCCATCAAACTGTGAAAGGCCTCAGACAAAAGCCCGAGCGAGCCTGATGCGATTGCCGCAGTAAACTTGGCAATGGCCAGTCCACCTGAGGCCAAAAGCGACAATAGGGCGACGCGTTGTTTTTCCTGGGCGTGATGTGCGGACATGTTCCCTCAACCGATTTCAGGTCTGGCGCAGAAATATCACTGTACTGGTGTCACCGCGACTCGTGTTTTGATGGCATAACACAACCATGCCCACGGACCGCCCAATAGACATGCCGCAGACTGGCCGCAAGGCCGGCGTGTGGACCATTGGGGCAATTTTTGCCGGCGAGTCGCTGTTACGGGCATTGAACGTCAGCGTTATTCCCATTCAGGCCTACGACCTGTTGGGCAGCAGTCAACGTGTTTCAATTGTCGCAACGGCCGTTTCGTTTCTGGTTTTGCTCACAACATTGTCACTGCCGTATTTGTTCCAAGGCGTGCGTCGGCGTTGGGTGTATTCCATCGGTATTTCGCTGGTCATGGCGGCGGCTTTGGTGTTTGCAGCCGATATGGTGGCAGGGCAGGTGGTGGCCACCTATTTGCGCAATGCCGGTGCGTCAATCATGAACATCACCTTGTCGCTCTACATCATGGACAATATTTCAAAACATGAATTGACCCGATCAGAACCTGTGCGGATGACGATTGCCACCATCAGCTGGGTGGTGGGGCCTGCGACCGGGGCTTGGCTTTACGCAAGTTACGGGTCATTTGCGCCGCAATTGGCTGTGGTCATGGCGGGATTTGCGTTGATGGCCGGGTTTTGGGCAGCACGCATGCGCGATCCCGCGTCATTGCCGTCCGGCACGATTGACAGTTTCAATCCGCTGTCAAACCTGCTGGCATTTTTCCGGCAACCACGTTTGCGTCTGGCGTGGTCAATTGCTTTTGGCCGATCCTGCTTCTGGTCCGCATTGTTCATCTATGGCCCGCTTCTGATGATCGAGGGTGGCCTAGCCAAGACCACAGCAGGCTTGATGATTTCGGCCAGTCAACTGACGCTGCCTTTGAGTTTGATTCACGGGCGGTTGGCCCGGCGCCACGGTGTGCGGAAAGTGATCGCCATTTGCTTTGCCTGCATGGCTTTGACCTGCATTGTTGCCGGTTACTATGGCAAGGCATCGCCATGGTCGGCTGTCATCTGCTTGTTGTTGGCGGCTGTTTGTGCTTCAGGGCTGGATGGTGTGGGAGGCGTGCCGTTCTACCGCGCTGTCAAACCACGGGAACGGCAGCGCATGACCAGCGTCTATCGCACGTTCTTTGAGTTTGCTGAATTGATCCCCGGATTTGTGTTCATGATCCTGCTTTTGCATTTCCAGATCGGCATTGTCTTCATTGTCATCGGGGTTTTGAGCGGATTTTTGGCCGTGGTCACATGGAAACACTTGCCAAAGTCGATGTGATTTGATCACTGTGTGGCATGACAAAAGCTACACTCATTATCGGCAACAAGAATTATTCCTCATGGTCACTCCGGCCCTATATGGCGCTCAGCATGGCGGGCATTCCCTTTGATGAGGAAATGATTGCATTTGGCGAACCGCGCTTTTCGAACGTGGTGCGCAAAATTTCCAAAGCAGGGCAGGTGCCGATCTTGCTGCATAACGACATGGTGATCAACGACAGTCTGGCCATCATCGAATATGCGGCAGAGACCTGGGCCTCAAAGGGCGTGTGGCCCAAATATATTCCGGCGCGGGCCAAGGCACGCTCGGTGTCTGCGGAAATGCATGCCGGGTTTGGCGGTATTCGTTCGGCGTGCCCGATGAATTTGCGGCGTGCCGTGAAGCTGCCACCTGGCGGCATTTCAGACGCGGTTGCCAAGGACGTGGCACGGCTGGAAGAGATGTGGGCTGAATGTCGCGCTGAATTTGGCGATGGCGGGCCGTTTCTGTTCGGAAAATTCTGCGCTGCTGATGCCATGTTCACACCCGTCGTTTCACGGCTGCTGACCTTTGCAATTCCCGTGAAAAAAGCGACGCAGGATTATATGGACGCGATTTTGGCGACCAAGGCATTTGTAAAGTGGAAGGTAGACAGTGCGGAAGAGACGTCGATTGTGGCGGAGGATGAGGTGGATTGAGAGGCAAAGGGACCTCATCAGCCCTTCGGGCAGCTTCTCCA
>JAYUVC010000252.1:0-2673 GCA_043754325.1 Hyphomicrobiales bacterium | reverse complement strand
GGATTTTGATGCGGGCCTTGTATTTGTTGTCGCGGCGACCATAGAGGTTGTACACCCGCATGATGGCTTCGAGATAAGGCACCAGCTCTTTTTCCGGCAGGAACTCGCGCACTGTCACGGCAATCATTGGCGTGCGGCCTTGACCGCCACCCACCATGACTTCCCAGCCAATTTCACCAGTTGCATTGCGGTGCATGCGCAAACCAATGTCATGCACTTTGACGGCAGCCCGATCATTGGGTGCACCTGTCACGGCAATCTTGAACTTGCGCGGCAGGAATGAAAACTCCGGATGCAGTGAGGACCATTGCCGCAGCAATTCGCCAACCGGGCGCGGATCGGCAATTTCGTCAGCCGCCGCTCCCGCCCAATGATCCGTCGTCACATTGCGGATGCAATTGCCTGAGGTTTGAATGCCGTGCATTTCAACCTCTGCCAGGGCCTGCAAAATGTCAGCTGTGTCTTCCAGTTTGATCCAGTTGTACTGGATATTCTGACGCGTGGTGAAATGGCCGTAACCCCGGTCCCACTTGTCGGCGATGTATCCCAACCGCCGCATTTGCCGCGATGACAGAGTGCCATAGGGAACGGCCACCCGCAGCATATAGGCATGCAGTTGCAGATAAAGCCCGTTCATCAGACGCAAGGGGCGAAACTCCTCCTCGGTCAATTCGCCTTTCAGGCGGCGTTCGGCCTGATCACGAAACTGCGCGGTGCGTTGTTGCACAAAGCTCATGTCAAATTCGTCGTATCGATACATCTTCAGCCCTCCACAGCGGCAAATGAACCAGCCGTGCCTTCTGCCTGTTTACCTAAATCAATCCGCACTGTCGGACCCTGCGCACGAATGCGCTCGCGAATGTGTGAGGCGCGAATTTTGCCATCCCTGCGTTCTGCATCAAACAGGTATGATCCTGTAACCAGTGTGGATGTTTCATCTTCTTTGGCCCGGGCTTCCAAAGCCGCCACAGCTTGTGGTTCCTGGGCCAAAACGGCCTGGTCAATCGCCAGTTCCCATTTGCCTGCCCGATTGAGAAATACAACATCCCCATCGCGTAAACGGTTTGCGGTCATCACCTGACCCTTTTCGATACTGCTCATGATACGGCTCTCAAGGCTGCAAGTTGAATGTCTTCACGGAGGGGAAAGGGTACAATTTCGGCAGAGCTTTTGGCGTTTGCCAATCCCACATAAATCAGGCCCAAGTAAATTAAGGATGGGCCTGTGATGCCAGCTTTCTGGATGCTTTCCCAAAACGACCCAACCGTCGTCACAATCATGCGTTCATTTTCCAGTGTGCCATTTTCAACGACGTTGACTGGTGTGGAGGGCGGAACTCCCGCAGCCAGCATGGCAGCAGAAATTTCACCAGCCGCATGCACACCCATATAGATGGCCGTCACATGTCCAGGCATGGCCAAGGTTTTCCAGTCATGGTCGGCAATGCCCGTTTCAGACGTGGCGGTGATCAGGGTGATGGCGCGGTTGTGGCCCCGCTGTGTGAGAGGCAGTTTGCTGGAAGCTGCACAGCCCAAAGCGGCGGTAACACCGGGAACGATATCGACAGCAATGCCAGCCGCTTCAAGGGCCGCTTGTTCTTCGCCACCGCGGCCAAAGATATAAGGATCGCCACCCTTCAAGCGCACAACATTCAAGCCTTTCAAGGCTTCAGCCACAAGTAGTGCATTGATCTCTGACTGCTTTGGCGAGGCTGCAAAAGCGGTTTTGCCAACGCCAATCCGCACCGCATCGCGGCGGGCCATTTCCAAAATGCCTTTGGAAACCAGCCGATCATAAACGATCACATCGGCTTCCTGCAATTTGCGCTGGGCTTTCAATGTCAAAAGTTCGGGATCGCCGGGACCAGCACCGACAAGTGAAACGCGCCCCACCTTCGCAGAAGTGGCCCCGTGAATCGCATCATGCAATGCCAATTCAAAAGCCACGTCGTCTTTTTCCAGAAACGCCTCACGGGGAGCGCCAAAAAAGAACTGCTGCCAGAAGGCCCGACGGCGATTGCCATGGGGAACAAGTCCGGCCACTTTCTCGCGCAAGCCCTGCGCCTTGGTTGCCAATCCACCCAATGAAACTGGCAGCATGGCATCAATCTTCGCCCGAATGCCTTGGCCCAAAACCGGAGCCGTCCCTTCCGTGCCAATCGCAATGACCACCGGATCACGGTCCACAATTGATGGCACAATGAAAGTCGAAATGTCGGCCTGATCAACGGCATTCACCTGAATACCGCGTGCAATCGCATCCACACTGACGCGCGCATTCAGCGCCATATCTGCCGAGTAGACCAGCTTGGCACCATCGAGCAATGAAGCGTCATAGGTCTTGGCAAGCCACTTGACGCGAGGTTCATTTGCCAGTTCCACATGCAATTCATTGGCGATAACTTCGATATGGGAAGGGGTTTTCAACAACAGGCGGACTTTCCGCAAGGCTTCCTCACCCCCGCCAACCACGATCACGCGGGCGTCCTGCAGGTCTACAAAGATCGGAAAATAGCGCATTACCGTGTTCTCCATTCCGTACAACGAGCCGAAAAATTAGCCATTTGCCCGATACTTGTTGATTTATGGCAGGTTTAGCGCCAATAATCCGACAAATTCTACTTCCGAACAATCGTTCTTTATATCGAACACCAGTTCTAGACAAGGAAATGCG
>JAYUVC010000251.1:0-10110 GCA_043754325.1 Hyphomicrobiales bacterium | reverse complement strand
CGCATCTTTGATCGCCAGCAACCTGCGGCTCACCAGTAAGGACCATCACATGTCATCCCGTGATATTGTAAATTACAACACGCCGCTGAGCCGGGCCTTCAACTGGTTTGCGAAGATATTCATTGGCTTCTACCTGGTGTGGACGGTGCTGCCGATATTCGTGATGATTGTTTCGTCCTTCAAGGATCTGTTGGAATCATTTCAGATTCCAGCCGTGGGTGACTGGTTGGGGGCAGGAGTCTTTTTCAACTTCACACCGACATTTCAGCACTACATTGACCTTTTTACCAAGCAGCCTTTTGGCACCTATCTCTTTAACTCGATTGTTGCGGCGGGCGGCTCTGCCATCATATCAGTCGTCCTCGGTTCAATGGCGGCCTATTCACTGTCCCGCACGGATTTCAAGTTCAAGAATGATTTGTTTTTCTGGATCATATCGACGCGCATGGCCCCGGTGGTCGCGGTGCTTGTGCCGCTGTTTGCCATTTTCCGTGGCCTCGATCTTGTTGGCTCTCTTTCTGGTCTGATCCTCGCTTACACCACTTTCAATCTGCCATTTGCGATCTGGATCCTGAAAGGCTTCTTCGACAATGTGCCTTATGCCATCGAGGAAGCGCAGATGGTTGATGGTGCGTCACGCCCCAGGGCCCTGATTTCGATCCTGCCGCTGGTGGCTCCGGGAATCGCTGCTTTCGTGGTGCTGTGCATCCTCTTTGCATGGAACGACTTTCTCTTTGCCGCCATCATCGGCTCAGGCGACGCCAAGACACTGCCTGTTGCGACCAAGGAACTGGTGCAGCCGCAAAACATCCAGTGGGGCACAATCATGGCCGCAGGCACTGTCACGACGTTGCCGATGATGCTGCTCGGCCTCGTTATTCGTAAATATCTCGTCACTGGTCTTACCATGGGCGCCGTCAAGGAATAGTTGGAGAGAATTATGGCAACCGTAACAATCGACAAGGTCTGGAAAAAATACGGCGCGTTCGATGCCGTCAAAGACCTGAACATCAACTGTCCTGATGGAACCTTTCTGTCGATCCTTGGTCCGTCGGGCTGTGGCAAGTCTTCGACCATGCGGATGATCGCAGGCCTTGAACACATCAGTGCAGGCGAAGTCCGGTTCGACGGACAGCGCATCAATGACCTCGCCCCAAAAGACCGCGACGTCGCCATGGTGTTTGAGAACTATGCGCTCTATCCGCACAAGACGGTTTACGAAAACATGGCAAATCCGCTGCGCTTGCGCGGCCAGAGTGATGCCCAGATCAAGGACCGTGTGACCGGAGCCGCCAAACTTCTGGAGATCAGTCAGCTTCTGGAGCGCCGCCCGTCGGAACTGTCCGGTGGACAAAAACAACGTGTCGCCATTGGCCGCGCCATTGTGCGTGAACCCAAACTGTTCCTGTTTGATGAACCCATTGCCCATCTTGATGCCAAGCTGCGCGCCCACATGCGTGCTGAAATCAAGCATCTGCAACGCGCCCTCGGCACGACTATGATTTACGTGACGCATGACCAGCTGGAGGCTATGTCCATGGCCGACATGATCGCCGTCATGCATGAAGGCGAACTGCAACAATTGGGAACGCCCCGTGAGGTTTACAACAACCCCGTCAATGCCTGGGTAGCAGGCTTTGTGGGCGAACCCGCCATGAATTTCATGGATGCAACTTTGGAGGACAAGGCTGGCAAAACCTGGTTCAACCATCCGAATTTTTCAATCGCCGTTACCCCTGAACAACGCAAGCTGCTCAGCGCCCAGAATTCAAAACAGGTGCGCATGGGTGTGCGTCCTGATGCGCTCAGCATATCCGGTGCCAAGCCGAAAGATGGTCACATCCTGGGCGAAATTTTCGTCACTGAACTTCTGGGCAGTGACATGATTGTGGATGTGAATCTTGAAGACAGCCGCATTCGCGTGAAAACCACGCCGGAATTCATGGGTAAGGAAGGTGACAAATGTTACATCACCGTCAACCGTGAAAAGTGGCATGCCTTCTCGATGGCAGATGGCCAAGCCTTCTTCTGATGCTCGCGAATCCGCAAGCCATGGGTGTCCAAACTGCTCATGCGACACTTGCGGGCTTTCTTGATGAGATCAAGACGTCCGGATTGCCGCTGAACGCAGTGACGCTGTTTCATGCGGTGCGGAATTTGCCTTACCTCTCAACAGGTGACCGCAGTCTCGAAGGCATTCTGCAGCACCGCGCCGGGTCTTGTTCGAGCAAGCATATCTTGCTTGGCGCTTTATTGAATGAAATCGGCATCACGTCGCGTGTGGAACTCGTATTGGGAGATTTTGCAACGCCTTTCAGGAATGCACAGAATATTCCAGCCGCTCTCGTTGAAGCTTCCAAGAACGGCATTCGCGATATCCACAATATTTTGCGGGCCGACATCGACGGCATCTCGGTCATTCTCGACGCGACTTGGCATGACGCCATGTTGCCCTTTGCTATGCGCGTGAACACCGCGTGGAACGGGCAGGGCGATACTGAAATCGCAGTTGATGTGCAGAAAATGCTGGGGCCTTCCACTGAGCCTGCCGAGGACAAGGCCCGCATCATCGCATCATGGCCGCGTGCTGAACAGCAGGCACGGCGACGTTTTCTCGAAACGGTCAATGACTGGGTCGCATCAATCAAAATATAAAAATGGGAGATTACACATGGCCGGGAAAACCAGCAAAGCTTTCATCGGCATCGACGCCGGAACGACGGGAACGACCGTTGCCATCTATGATGACAAGGGCAACGAAATCGCCACGGGCTACAAGGAATATGCCTGCAACTTTCCGCGTGCAGGCTGGGTGGAGCAGGATTTCGCCGACGTGTGGGACGGTATTTGTGTGGCCTCGAAACAGGCCATCAAAGCCGCCAACCTTCCGGCGTCATCCTATAAATCAGTGGGCTTTTCCAGCCAGCGCGGCACCTTCGGTTTGCTCGATACCAACAAGCAGCCGCTGGCGCCATCCATCGTTTGGAATGACGGTCGCGCGCAAGCCTATGAAGGCAAGTTTGCGGAAACGCTTTCAGCCAAAGACTATCAAGCCCATACGGGCATGCCGCTTGCTGCCGCCTGGGCGGCCTGCAAGATTGCGTGGCTGCGCGACAATCGCCCGGACATTTTTGAAAAGACGCGCTGGGTCGTCAATGGCCAAGAATACTTCCTGCACCTCTTGGGCGCTGATGACTGGACCACCGACCCTGCATCTCTCACCCTCAACGGCATGATGGACATTCGCAAACTGGACTGGAGCGACCAGGTCCTCAAACTCTGTGGCCTCACACGCGACATGATGCCCCCCGTTGGCAGAACAGCAACCCAGGCAGGCGTAATATCAAAGGCCGCCGCTGCTGCAACGGGTATTCCCGCAGGCACACCGATCTGCCGAGGCGCGGGCGACCAGCAATGTGCGGCCATTGGTGCCGGCATCATCAAGCAGGGCATGGCGGAATTTACCGTCGGCACTTCGGCCGTCATGGTGGCCCATGTCGACAGTGTGGACCGCGTGACAGGCGACAAGCTTTTCCTCGGTGGCCATGGTGTACCCGGCATGTGGGATCTGGAAGGGGCCGCATTCGCAGCAGGCGTTTGTTTGCGCTGGTGGCGCGATATTCTCGGTATGCCCGAACAGTCAGCCGCCAAAAAAGCCAAGCGCAGTCCCTACGCCGAGATGGTTGACCTCGCCATGAAATCACCAGCGGGTGCCAAGGGGCTGGTGTTCCATCCCTTCATGCAAGGCCAGGTGACGCCTTATTACGATGTGACAGCCAAAGGCGGTTATCTTGGCATGCGTCTTGACCATGACCGGGCTGACGTGATGCGCGCCGTGCTTGAAGGCGTCTCGAATGAAATGCGCATGATCGTTGATACGTTCCAGTCTGGCATGAAAGGCGGCGTCACCGAATTTCGCCTCACAGGCGGCGGCACCAAAAGCCCCGGCTTTGTGCAGATCATGACCGACATAATCGGCATTCCCGCAGGTGTTCCAAAAGTGCGGGAATGCACGGTGCTGGGGGCGGCCATTTTGGGGGCTGTGGGTGCGGGTCACTTCGCCAGTGTTGCCGAAGCTGCAGGTGCCATGGTGTCGCTTGAAAGCATGGTCGAACCATCACGCAGCACACGCGCTCTCTACGATGATCAGCACGAGCTTTTCAAGACGGGCTATACCAGCCTCAACAAGGGCGGGGCCTATCAGGCGATGTATGACTACAACGCGAAGTATTTCTGATGGAGTGAGCAAGGTCTGCAGACGGGTCGGCGTTTCGCCGGCCCTCTTCAAGTCCCGTAAAGGCTTTCAAATCGTGGTGTCAGCGGCGAGGTCATGGCGAACGCCGCAATCTCGTCCTTGCGCATGAACACCACACTTTTTTTCTTTTGCGCGTATTCAATAAACCGCTTCAATGACCGCACCCGTGCGGGCCGCCCTGCGATGCGGTCATGCAGACTGATTGACATCATGCGGCGGCGCGTTGCCGCTTCCTCATAGAGTTGATCGAACTCATCATAGAGCTGTTGTTCAAAGCCTTGTGTGTCAAAATTGTAGCGCTCGAACTGGACAATGTCGTTCAGGTTGATGGTGTAGGGCACAACCACAAAATCCTTGCCCCGCACGGGAATGATGAAGGGTTCATCCGTGCTCACATCGTCAATGTGATACGTGAAACCCTGTTCCTGCAGCAACGCCAATGTGCGGGTGGTGCCGCGCATGGCTTGGCAATTGTAACCTTTGGGTGTTGCTCCGGTAACGCGCTTGATGACCTCGACATTGTCGGCAATGAATTTGCGCTCGGCCGTTTCATCCAGATCATATTGCGGCGTCCAGCTTTGGCCATGGGCCGCGGCTTCATGGCCGCGTTCGACAATTTCGCGGGCAAGGGCTGGTGCTTTCTCGACGGCAACACCCACCATGTGTGATGTGGTCTTGACCTTCAGTGTACTGAACAAATCCAGCAGGCGGGGGATGCCTTCCCGCACACCATATTGATACCAGGTCGTTGTGGGGTAATCGTCAAATCCGGGTTTGAGCTGGAAGCCGTCGAGTGGACTTGGTGCGCCAGATGCTGGTTCGCCGCCAGCTTCGAATTGCATGGAGATGGAAATCACCAAACGGATGCCGTCGGGCCAGAAACTAGCAGTCGTCGATTTACGGGCCATTGCGGACTCCTTCGCCTCTATGAAAATGTTTTGAGCACGACTGAAAATAATTTTCAATACTTCTTGAAAATCCTGAAAATTGATGGTTAGAGTGAGCCTGAAAATTGTTGCTTTAAAGCGCCAACATTAATGAAACAGGGTTGTCCTCTCCTCCATTGTTGAGAAGAAAATTTTCAACAAGCGGAGAATCAGGACAATGCAATGGGCTCAAGGCGGGCCACATAGGGAGTGAACAGAATGCCAATCCCCGGAATTCAAGGCATGGAGCATGTTGGCCTCACAGTGCCAAACCTCCAGGAAGCCTGCGACTTCTTTGAAAAGATATTGGGCGCTGAAGTGCTGTTTACCGCCGCCACGGATTTCCGCAATGATGACAGCGACTGGATGACCACGCATCTCAACATTCATCCCCGCGCCGTGGTGAAGGAATTCCGCTATGTGCGCATGCGCAATGGCACCAATCTTGAACTGTTTGAATACTCATCACCCGACCAGAAAACCGTATTGCCGAAGAACTCGGATGTCGGCGGATATCATCTCGCTTTTTATGTTGATGATATTTACGCAGCAGTGAAATTCCTGCGCGACAACGGCGTGAAGGTTCTGGATGAACCCACAGTCTATGCCGACGGCCCCAACCTTGGCCTCAGTTGGTGCTATTTCATGGCACCTTGGGGGCTCCAGCTTGAAGTGGTGTCGGCACCCAAAGGCACGGTTTTTGACAGTGAAGCCAAGGCAGCGGGCAGACGCCGTCTGTTCGATCCAAGTCGCCCGCAGGAAACGCTGATCTAGTTTCGCGTAGCCCGTTTGAAATCCGATAAATACAAGGTCTGACACATGCCACTGCTCAACATGGGCCCAATGCTGAAACGCGCACAGTCCGCACGTTATGCCATCGCCGCTTTCAACATGATCGACTATAATTCCGTCCGCGCCATTGTTGACAGCGCCACGGAATTGAAAGCCCCGATCATCGTTCAGGTATCAACCAAAACCATTCGCCATTGGGGCTTCAAGCCGATTGCAGGATGGGTAAAGCAACTCGCCAACGACACGGATGTGCCAGTGGCCTTGCATCTTGATCATTGCTCGGACATCAAAATCATCCAGGGCTGCATTGACGCCGGCTGGACGTCAGTCATGTTTGACGGTTCCGCACTTCCCTTCAAGGAGAACATCGCGAAGTCGGGCGAAGTCTACAAACTCACCGAAGCCGCAGGCGTTGGTCTTGAAGCTGAAATCGGGGCGATTGGTGGCGTGGAGGACGACAAGTTTGTGGCGCAGGACAAATCCATTCTGGCCGACTTCGATGAATGCGTGGCCTTCTGCAAGGAAATGCCAAAGCTTGCGGTGTTTGCGCCCGCTATCGGCACTGCCCACGGCTTTTACGCGGGTGAGCCGAAGATTGCCTATGAACTGTTGGAACGCATTACTGCCGCCATCGACATTCCGATTGCCCTGCATGGCGGCACGGGTTTGACGGAAGAACAATTCCACCGTTGCATCGGCGCAGGTTGTGCCAAGGTCAATATTTCCACCATGCACAAGAAGCGCTTCATTGACGGTTTCATGGGGCATCGTGACAAGAAACCAAAAGAGGCTGAACCGCTACCTTTCATCCAATCGCAATATGAAGCGATGATGGGTGACGTGCGTGACATGATCCGCACTTTTGGCAGTGAAGGCCGTGGCGCCCATGCCGCAGGAAACGTCTGACATGCAGGCGCTGATTTTTGATTGTGATGGCGTGCTGGTTGATACAGAACGCGATGGCCATCGTGTGGCGTTCAACGCCGCTTTCAAGGCAATTGGTTGGGATACCGAATGGTCGGTGGAGCGCTATGGCGAATTGCTGACAACAGCAGGCGGCAAGGAACGCATGCGTCGTCATTTCGATGAAAAGGGCTGGCCCGTTCCAGAGGCAGAGCGTGATGCTGCGATTGCTTCGCTGCACAAGTTGAAGACTGATCTCTTCATGGAGTTGATCGAAACTGGCGCTTTGCCACTGCGTGCAGGCGTCGCCCGCATCGTCGATGAAGCCATCGCCGCCAAGTTGAAGATCGCTGTGTGCTCCACATCAAATGAACGGGCGGTACAAGCCGTCGTTGACAAAATGCTGGGTGCCAAACGCTCGCAACATATCAAGGTCTTCGCAGGCGACATTGTCGCCAAGAAAAAGCCGGACCCCGCCATTTACAATCTGGCCGCACAGGACCTCGGACTCGATCCGAAAAAATGTGTTGTGGTTGAAGATTCGAACAATGGCCTTCGTGCAGCAAAAGCCGCAAACATGAACTGCATCGTCACAATTTCATCCTACACAGCGGAAGAGGATTTCAAACTCGCTGACCGTGTGGTGCCCGAACTCGGCGACATGCCCAGCAGTGTAGTCACGCTAGACGATCTTAGGTCGCTGGTAAATTAGCGACATCTAGAGCGTGATCATTTTTGGTTGAGGCGGCTTGGGGACTGTTTGCTCTTTCTCGCAAACAGCCCCTTTCCCGCGCTGCGCCAATTTCAAATGATCAAACTCTATGCCTTGCCGTTGCGAAGGTAATAGCGCTCCAGCGCCATACCTGTTGCTTTCAAACCTTCGCGTGGTTTTTGCCCGTGGTGAAACAGCAGCCCGAGATAAAGCAGCTCGACCAGAAAGAGCTGGCAAACGCGGCCTTCAAGAAAATCGCCGTACAACGGTTGCGGCGAGTCGTTATGCCAGGTGATCAATTGGATTTCAGCGGCCCTCGCCACATCGGAATCAGGATTGCTGGTAATGGCAATGGTTTTTGATCCCTTGCTGCGGGCAAGCGTCAAGGCAGAGGCCACAGTTTCAGTGTGACCCGTGTGCGAAATGCCAACCATGGTTCGCTGTGGCGTCATGGTTGCCGCAGCGGTGATCTGTGTGTAGCCATCATTGTAACTCTTGGAATCGATGCCCGCCTTCAACAGCATATGCACCGCTTCATCACACACCGAAGCTGCACCGCCGACGCCCACAAAAATTGTCATCGTCGCATTGGCCACGGCCTGCACTGCCATTTCAATTCGGTCAGCATCAAGCAAACGATGCGTTTCACGGATTGCAGATGAAAGTGTAATCGAAAGTTTTTCGCTCAACGTGATCATGCTGTCACTGTCGAGCAGCCCTGAGGGCAGATTGGTGTAGCTTGACTCCCGGCTGGATTCTTCAGCGATGGAAAGTTTGAGGCTGGGATAACCTTCGTATCCCAAGGCGCGGCTCACGCGGCTGATGGTGGCTTCGCTCACACCCAGCGTGCGGGAAAATTCGGTGATCGACGCATCAATGCGGATGCCAACACGGCTGCGCAAATAATCCGCAACTTTGCGCTCGGCCGGGCGGAGTTCGCCATAATGATTCTGAATCCGTTGGATAAGATCAACGCGACTGGATTCTGCCATATGTGCTGTCCTTCTGTCCGAGGGTTGCAAGCGCCACCTTCGGCAATTAAGCCCAGAATAGACCCAGCAAGCAATCACAAACATATATTTTCAAACCATGAAGAAAATTTTCTCGACAATCGAAAACTTGCATTGTAGATCATTTGTCCAGTGAATACGGGGTTAAACCGGATAAGGCTCGCGCAAAATGGTAAAAGCACCCTCTAGGGAAAATGCACCTTCCAAGGCACTTTTGGAAAAACTTTTCAGAACGGCTTACTCAATTCGGGTCTTCGAAACTGAGGGTATCAAGCTCTATCGCCAAGGCTTGATCCGGGGATATTTCCATCCTTATTTAGGTCAGGAAGGTATCGCAACGGGTGCCTGTGCCGCACTCTCAAAGGGCGACTACATCGCCTCAACCCACCGTGGCCATGGTCACTGCATCGCGTGGGGAGCAGACATCAAACGCATGGTGGCGGAACTTTTGCAGAAAGAAACAGGCTATTGCCGTGGCTACGGCGGTTCGATGCACATTGCTGACATCACCACCGGCAATCTGGGTGCCAACGGCATTGTGGGTGCAGGCACACCGTTGGGTGTGGGGGCTGCACTCGCGGCACAGGTGCGCGGCAGCGATGCCGTCACTGTGACCTTCACAACGGATGGCGCTACCAACAATGGCACCTTCATGGAGTCGCTCAATCTTGCGGCAATCTGGAATCTTAATTTCATTCTGATCATTGAGAACAATCAGTACGCCGTCTCAACTCCCATCGGCGACTCCACCCGCGAGACTGATCTCTACAAGCGCGGCATTGCCATCGGCGTTGAAAGCCATCTGGTGGACGGCAATGATCCGCTGGCGGTGCATGACCTCATGGTGGAAGCTGTGAAAAAATGCCGCGCCGGGCAAGGACCGATCCTGATTGAAGCCCGCACCTTCCGCCACATGGGCCATCACGTGAATGACCCCGGAAAATATATGCCTGAGGACAAACTCAAGTATTACAAGGACCGCGATCCCGTGGACCGTGCCCGCAACGACTTCGTTGAAATGGGTGGGGCCACTGCGGCAGAAATTGCTGCCATAGAAAAGCAAATCCAGGACGAGTTCGAAGAAGCCGTTGAATTTTCCAAAAACAGCCCTGAAGTTTCCGTGGAAGAATTCCGCGAATTCGCAGCTGTTTATTGATGCACATCACGAGAAAAAATCCGGAGAGATAAAATGCGCGAGATCATGTACCGCGATGCCCTGCGTGAGGCGATTGACGAGGAAATGGCACGCAACAACCAGGTCTTCATTATCGGTGAAGGCATTGCCGAGCGTGGCGGCTCTTACAAAGTCACCGAGGGCTTGCTGGCCAAATACGGTACGAAGCGCGTGCGCGATACGCCCATTGCCGAAGCCGGCATGATCGGCGTCGGCGTGGGTGCCGCCATTGCCGGTGCCAGGCCAATTGTTGAAATTCTCTATGTGGATTTTGCCATGCTGGGCATGGACATGATCGTCAACCAGGCCGCCAAATTCCGCCTGATGACAGGTGGCAA
>JAYUVC010000250.1:0-2741 GCA_043754325.1 Hyphomicrobiales bacterium | reverse complement strand
TTGATATGAACGACAGCACCACCATGCTGAGCAAGCGCCAATAGTGGTTCTTGCCGGGGGTGTGATCATCGTGCATTGGTTTTCTCCACAAAACTTTTGTCGGCAAAGTCTAAATCCTCATGGCAGCGGAAAGTTCCATGGTGCAAAGGCGAAGAACAGTTTCAATGAAGACTAAAGATTTTGGCCCAGAGAATGAGACGGGCGACTTCACCCAAATGCTTCAACAGCCGCGTGCTCTTTCGCCGTCAATCGCTGTTTGGCTGTTGCACTGGATTTCGGCACTGTTGGTGCTTTTCCTCCTTGCAACGTCTCTGGCGCCTGGACTAGGCATCACGACACGCCTATTTCCTGCCACATGGATGGATTGGCATTTGTCGGCTGGCATCGTCTTGATTGCGGTGACCGTCGTTAGACTGTGGTCACAGCCATGGAAATACGCAGGCCGCATATTTGCATTCAACAGGGCAGGGGCCCAAACAATCAGATCGATTTTATTGTTTGCGGTTTTTCTTGTGGCGTTATCGGGCCTGACGATTTTCCAGAAACCGCCATTTGGCCGCGCCGGAACTCTTTTCGGATGGTTTCCGATGCCAACCCTGATGCGCCTCGATCATTCGATTCATAATGTGATCATCAATCTCCACATAGTGCTGTCATGTGTTATCGCCGTTTTATTGGTGGCGCACGTCATTGTCGGGTTGCAGCGCGTCCGCGCGGGTGGGTCATCGCGGCTTGCAATCATGCTATGGCCTTGGCGAAAAGGTTAGTGGTTGTGACCCCGGGGATCACAACCTTGCTATGGAAAATCCAAATCACTTGCCGTTTTTTGCAAGCCAACCCGTCATGAAGGCAATTTCGCCTTCCTGTGCCGTGATTACGTCCTGGGCCAACTTTAGCACTTCCGGATCCTTGGCAGATTGAAGTGCGACCTTCGCCATGTCGATGGCACCCTGATGATGGGGAATCATGCTTTTTAGAAAGTCCACATCCGCGTCGCCCGTATAGGGCACCGCCATGTTTTTCATCATCGCCGCCATGGCCTGCTCATTGCCCGTTGTGGATTTTGGATCCGAGACAAGAGCCGACTGATCGATTTTGCCGAGCCATGCCTTCATCATGGCAATCTCGCCTTCCTGGGCCTTGATCACGTTTTCAGCCAGCGTTTTTACCTCTGCATCCTTGCCGTACTGCAGGGCGACCTTGGCCATGTCGATGGCACCCTGGTGATGCGGGATCATGCCTTGCAAGAAGTCGATATCCGGCTTGCCTGTCAGCGGCATCTTCATGCCCGACATAAAATCAGCCATGGCTTTTTCGTAGGCCTTTGTCGAAGCCGATGCATTTTGAGTAGCCATGGCAGTATGGTCCATCTCTGGCATGGGGTCCGTTCCGCCCTTTGGCAGCTGGGTGTATGCGAGTGCGCTCAATGCCATGACGACGGCAGCTCCGATAATGATTGATTTTGCATTCATTGGTCTTTTTCCTCGTAGTTGACTTTGTAAAATGTGGACGAGGGATGGCGCTAACGGTCTGCCCTTCCCAGGACATCCATGATTTCGGCAACCTTCTTGCGCTGTTCGCTTTTGTTGCCGCTGGTGATGGCGTGTTCAACGCAGTGGCTCACGTGATCGCGGAGGATTTCCTCTTCGGCGCGGCGGAGTGCGGCGCGCACTGCGGATATTTGGGTCACGACATCAATGCAGTAGCGGTCCTCCTCAACCATGCGGAATAGACCGCCAACTTGGCCCTCAATGCGGCTGAGCCGTTTCAGCACGGCGGCTTTGGTTTCCTTTTGCATGCTTGACATATACCTATGGGGGGTATATCTGTCAAGTTATAAATATACCCCCATAGGGTGTCATGAGAATTGCCCCAGAGAAAGGTCCATTATGAAAAACCAACAACATGTGGCGCTTCCTAACGATGCTAGGAATTGTGCTTGCAATGATGAATCTCATAGCAAAACGAAGACTAATTGCTGTGGCAGCAAAACCACTGAGGATCATGCCGCGAAAGATCTAAAATCATCGTCGAGTTGCTGCGGCGGTAACAGCCATGGTTAAGCCTCGGGAGCATAAGCACGGCGCAATGGCCATTCCCGCTCTGACTGCGAGCGTTATCGACCCCGTCTGCGGCATGACGGTCGATCCCGCTACGGCCAAGCACAAGGCCGGCCACAAGGGGCACGACTATTATTTCTGTTCGGCGGGCTGCAAGACGAAGTTCCAGGCCGATCCGGCAAAATATCTGGAGGCAAGCGCCAAGCCCGCTGAGCCGGTGGCTCCGGGCACTATCTATACCTGTCCGATGCATCCGGAAATCCGTCAGGAGGGTCCGGGCTCCTGTCCGATCTGCGGCATGGCGCTTGAGCCTTTGATGGTGACCGCCGAGAGCGGCCCCAATCCCGAACTCGCTGATATGACACGGCGCTTCTGGATCGGGCTTGCCTTGGCCGTTCCGGTTGTCGTTCTGGAGATGGGCGGGCACTTGACGGGCCTCACCATGCTGCTGGGCCAGCAGCTTTCAAACTGGCTGCAGCTTCTGTTGGCAACCCCGATTGTCGTCTGGGCGGGCTGGCCGTTTTTCGTTCGCGGCTGGCAGTCGCTGCTGACGCGCAATCTCAACATGTTTACGCTGATTGCGCTCGGCACCGGCGTTGCCTGGGTTTACAGCGTCATCGCCACTTTCTTTCCGCAGATATTTCCTGCCGCCTTCCACCAGATGGATGGCTCGGTGTCGGT
>JAYUVC010000249.1:0-7536 GCA_043754325.1 Hyphomicrobiales bacterium | reverse complement strand
TCGAGGCTTTCCGCTTTCACGTGGACCCAGCCGCCGAAGTGATCGGCTGATTTAAAGTGGGCGTCGTCGGTGGCAAAGGCCGTGAGGTGTTTGTGGCCTTCATTGAGGAGTTGGTCGAGCAGGTAAAAGCCGTCGCCGCGGTCGCATTCAACGGCGCAGCCGTGATTGTAGATTTCGACGGCGTGGGCAAATGAAAGTGCGCGGCCATCTTCTATGGTGAGCTGCGACCAGGCGGGGTGGGCGATGCCGACGAAGGCTCCAGCGTCAGCTGCACGTTTGGCGATTTGGGGGCCGGTTTCGTTTGGTTGGACGGGGGCGAAATCGAGGGGAAGACCTGCTGCAAGGATATGCCACCATTCACCTGCTGAGGTTACGGGAGCGTGCAGTTCGGCCCCCAGAATGGTGGTGAAGTCATTGCCGCGCAGATGCCGCGTGTCGGCTATGGGGTAGTTGAAGTGGTGGATGAAATGCTCTGACATCGTGATGAAGTCGTAGCCCACGGCTTTGTAGCGGTTGACCACGTCATCAAGGGGCAGGGCACCGTCGGAGAGGTTAGAGTGTGTATGGAGGTTACCGCGCCAAAAACGGCCGGGGGTGGAGAAGGGGGCGATTGAAGTCATCACACACTCATTTGCATGCCCAACTCAACCACACGGTCGGGCGGGATGCGGAAGAATTCTATGGCTCTGGCGGATTGGTTTGTCAGCATGATGAAGATACGTTGTTGCCAGAATGGCATGGATGAGCGGGGGTTCAGCCGGATGGTGCGGCGGCCGAGGAAATAGCTGGCTTGGCGGGGGTCGATTTCGAGGCCGAAGTCCTTGCAGGCGCGAAGCGCACCTGGAACATCGGGCTGTTCCATGTAGCCGAAAAAGGATTCAACTACCCATGCGCCAAGTGCTGTTTGACGGGCCTTGACGCGCTCGCCTTCGTGGCGGGGTTCGTCGGTGGTTTCGACGGTCATGAACACCAGCTTGTCGTGCAGCACGCGGTTGTGTTTCAGGTTGTGCATGAGGGCTGACGGGGCAAAGCGGTTGTCGGTTTGCATGAAGACGGCTGCCCCTGCGACACGGGTGGGGGAGCGTTTTTCGAGGCTTACAAGCAGGCCTTCGAGTTCAACGGATTCCTTGACCAGCTTGCTGGCGAGCAATCTGCGGCCCTTCATCCATGTCATCATCAACAGGATGATTGTGGTGCCGATCAACACCGGCATGTAACCACCGTGGATGAGCTTGAACGCATTGGCCGCACCAAAGGTGAGTTCGATCACAAGAATGAGCAGCAAGGCCGGCATGGCAAACCAGCGCGGAAAGGTGCGGGCATTCCAGAAGAAGATGAGTGCCAGGATCGAATCCACTATCATTGAAGTGTTGACCGCCACACCATAGGCCGAGGCGAGATTGGACGATGACTGGAACACCAGAACCAAAAGAATGACACCCACCAAAATGAGCCAGTTGATTTGGCCGACGTAGATTTGTCCTGCTTCTTCTTCTGATGTGTGGGTGATTTCCATGCGGGGCAAGAGGCCCAGTGACATGGCTTGCTGTGCAATGGAAAATGCGCCGGTGATGACGGCTTGCGAGGCGATGACCGTTACCATTGTTGCGAGAAGAACCATGGGGATCAGTCCCCATGTGGGCGTCATCAGGAACAATGGATTTTCGACGGCTTCAGGGTGTGAAATCACAAAGGCACCCTGGCCCAGATAGTTCAGTATCAATCCCGGCATCACGACAAAAGCCCAAGCCAGGCGAATGGGTGTGCGGCCAAAGTGGCCCATGTCGGCGTAGAGCGCTTCGCCGCCCGTGACTGCCAGAAACACGCCGCCGAACACCAGCAATGCGAGGCCCGGCTGCTCGACCAGCATGCGAATGCCGTACCAGGGATTGAAGGCGTAGAAAATTCCCATGTCATCAAAAATGTGGATAATGCCCAGAAGACCGAGAACTGCAAACCAGACAATGGTGATGGGTGCAAAAAGCGAGGCCACACCTGCCGTGCCCTTGTACTGAAATGTGAAAAGCGTGATCAAGATGGCCAGCGTCAAAGGCACCACGAGGGGTTTAAAGCCTTCATTTATGACGGTCAGGCCTTCAACAGCTGACAATACCGACATGGCTGGCGTAATCATGGCGTCGCCGAAAAAGAAGGCCGCGCCAACGATGCCGAGGCCCAGCACGATACCGCCTTTTTTCTTGAGCAGTGTTTCCACAAGAACCACAAGCGAAAGGATACCGCCTTCACCCCGGTTGTCGGCGCGCATCAGCATGATCACATATTTCAAGGTCACAACAATAAGCAAAGCCCAGATCAGCAGCGAAACAACACCCAGCACTGCCAAGCGAAAATCTCCACCCGCTTTCACAACGGGGTGCAAAGCTTCGCGCATGGCATAAAGCGGGCTGGTGCCGATATCGCCATAGACCACGCCCAAGGTGGCGAAGGCCATTTTTATGGTATTCTTCTTTTCGCCCGTTTGACCGGCTGTGGTGGCGTTATTCATCTGAGCCCACCCCCAGCGGACATTGAACGGCACGTCGCACGTTTTATGGTGCTGCGACTACGGCGCGGCATTCAGCAGGAAGGCCGGAGAGAGTCAAGGGTGGCACGGCTTTGGGCTTGACCTTGGGAACAGTAGGATCAGGTTTTCGTGGTTTCCACGGCACATCGCTCATCCAGTAGGCCAGCTCTTTGCCGCAGCCGGTACCGTCGTCGGGTTTTGGTGTCCATTGATCCTTGCAGCCTGCCATTCCTGCCGGACATTTCATGCGGATGTGGAAGTGGTAGTTGTGGCCATACATAGGGCGCACCTTGGCCAGCCATGAGCGGTCTCCTGTCGCCCATTTGCACAGTTCAGCCTTGATAGGCGGATGCACGAAAATACGGGCGACACGATCGTATTTTGCCGCGCGCATGACCAGTTTGGCACGGGTTTCCGTCCAGGCTTTTGGATCAATTTCAGAACGGTTCTTGACCATGAGCCTGGCGGAAATATTTTCACGTTCCTTGCCGCTGAGAACATGGTCCGGCATCGGGGTGAACCAGACGTCGGCGTCGAGGCCGATCTGGTGGCTGGCGTGTCCGGTCAACATCGGGCCGCCGCGCGGCTGCGACAGGTCACCTACCAGCAGGCCGTTCCATTCACTGGCAGCTTTGGCTTTTGAGCCAAGGTCTTCGAGCAATCCGATCAAGGTCGGATGACCCCAGTTGCGGTTGCGCGAAACACGCATGACCTGCCAGGCAACACCTGTGATCGGGATTGCCTTTGCACCCGCAAGACAGCCCCGGGCATAGGTGCCGATGGCGCGGGATGGCATATTTGCCGGGACTTTTTGGCGGCCAAACAGTTTTTTGGCAGGCAGGGCCATGGCCGTCTTCAAATCGCGAGGCGGAGGTACTGCCATGTCACTGAGCGTGCTGATGCTGGACACATCTTGAGCGGATGCGGAAATTGCCAGCAGGCCCAGCAAGACTGCTGCAAATCTATTTCTTGCGGAATGCATCAAGGGAAACAACCTTCTGTTCAGTGGCTTCTGCCGAAACGTCTTCCGAACCGACGTTTACGGAAAGCTTCTCCCCGGCAGGCTTTCCGGTCATATCGACAACTTCACCCTGTTTGGGTTGTTCGGCGTCATCAACAGGCACCACTTCGAATTGCAGACCAAACTGCACATATGGATCAAGAAAGCCCTTGATCGAATTGAACGGGATGATCAGCTTTTCCGGGATGTTGTCGAAGGACAATTCCACTTCGAAACGCTCTTCATATATATTCAGGTTCCAGTACTGGTGCTGCAGTACCACCGTCATTTCACGGGGATAACGCTCAGCGATGCGGGGGCTCAATCCCACACCCGGATATTTGGTGTTGAAAGCAATATAGAAATGATGCTCGCCGGGGAGCCCAGTGCGCTGGATCTTCCGCAGCGCATCGCGCACCACACCACGCAAGGCATTTTGCGCCAGCTGGTCATATCGCATCAGGTCTTCGGCCATAGGTCTGTTTACTCTGGAAATTGATCGACTCAAAGGCCGTTCTTAGACCTTTTTGCGTGGCTATGTCACGCAGTGCAGATGCCTTCGAAATTGTGGTGCATCCCGAAGGATCATCAGGCCGAACGGCGTCCCGGTTTGGTTATGGCTTTGCGCAACGCTGCATTGATACGTCCCTGCCAGCCGGCACCAGTGTCCTTGAATTTGGCAAGTACATCTTGATCAATACGCAACGTGACCTGCTTTTTCACTGGAGCAAGTTGGGGACCGCGTTCACCAACCTTGCGGTTCTTGATGATTTCGACAAGTTCGGGCGGGAGGACTTCATATGTTGGGCGGAATCGACGCATATCCGCCATTGTCAATTCGCGTACTTCGCCTTCTTCATTAGTCAGTGGTCTTATGGGCTTTTTCATACTTTGCGATCTCTCTCTTATTCGCTTTGCGAAAACTGATAACTCGAATTCCATCAAGAATTGGCGTGAAACATAAATAATGCAGGCGTTCACCAATAAAGCCAAACGAAGAGTACCGTGGCTCCGGATAGACAAAACGATCATCCGGGTTTGTTGTAGAGGTTTCCCAAACGAACTCTGTGACCCTGTCAAAAGGCAAATCCCGCTCAAGAGCGTTCTTTCGACTTTTGCTTTGGTCAAATTCAATTTTTACAATAGGATGTTAGTGAGGGATGAATTTTTGTCAATTTAATTGTAACGACAATTAAGAAGTGCTGGCTTCTGTTGCCAGGTGCCAGCGAACCCCGCCTGACGTCGCTAAACGCCAGGGCTTAGTTCCCAGTATTTCGCACTGCGTTACGCAGCGACTGCAACCGGAGCATAGTTGTCATTTGCAACTATAAAACAGCCCGATACCGTCGCCACCTGTTCGCAAAGCTTATTGCGGCAACGGCCATACGTGTCATGCAGCCAGTGCGATAGTCTCGCGGCCATGCGCCAACCACTTGGCACATTCTTCGCCCAGTTCCTTTACCGCGCGGACTTCATAGGCACGGGATTCGGCTGGGGTTAGAGCATCTTTCCAGCGGCCATTGGTGCCTTTGTGGATGAAGGTTTTAGCGCCCCCTTCCCAGAGCATGCCGCCCAGCGGCACGACGGATTCCGCATGGGCTTTCATATAATCGAAGGTGCAATGATCGACTATTTTTTGGAAGGTTTGAGGATCAGGCTTTAGCCCCAAGAAGTCGCCGATGTCACGGATAGAACCGGGAAGATCGCTTTTCAAATCATTGAAATGCACAAACTTCACATTGGGCAGTTCACGAATTTTCCACCATGAGCGCACATTTTCCCAATAAGACCAGAAAGGTGCGCCATCTTGCTCAAACCACTGGCGGAAGAGTCCTTGTGGCGTTGCTGGCGGGCGTTCGATGGCGGGGCCCACGCGGCCTGGTGTGTTATTCAACGCGCCATACCAATGTTCATTGGCGTTGGTGTAGTGATTGAACAGGCTCCACACCATGTCGCGGCCATCGCGGCCCACATAGATGTATTTGGCTTTAGGTGAGAACACCAGCGCATCCACTGGCAAGTGAGTTTTCACAAAGCGGCGGTGGGTTTGGGCTTCGAGGGCAGCATAGGCTTCTGGTGGCATGATGCGCAGATCAACCCAGGGCGAGAGGTGAGAAACGTCCAGGCCTTCGGCTCCATTGAAAATCAATTGCGAGATAATCTGCTGCATCCAGGTTGTGCCAGATTTTGCATATGTGGAAATGATGATATCATCATCGCGGAAATTGAAAGTGTTCCAGCGCGTTGAATCCATGTGATGGTTGTGCATATCGCGGGTTTTTATAACCGGGAAAATATTGATTGAGGTGTTCATGGCGGAGTTCCTTATGAGAGGGTGTGCAGCGAGGCAGCGTTGCCCCGCTGCAAATTGCATCATACCGCGACGGCAATAGTGGCCGTAGGAGGTGCAGTAACACCGCCCTTCATCATGGCCTCTTTCAAACCGGGGTCACCAAGGAAAGCTGTCGCTGCCTCAAGGCTGGGAAAGCGATGAATGATGACCATCATGTTGGGGTCTTTGGGATCGTGAAATACTTCAGCACCAGTAACACCCGCCTTCTGGCGGATTGGTTCGGCGCTGTCATAAACAACGCGCCAAGCGGCATAGTCTTTTACCGGATGGCTGACGACAGCGAGCACAGGGCCCATGGCGGCAGCTTGGGCTTTGCCCACAAGGCCAGCGGTTACAACAGTGGCAGCAACACCGGCTGCGGCTTTGATAAAGTTACGTTTAGACATGGTCGTTCTCCTTGGTTTAAGACAAGCGTTCTCCACTGCTCAAAAGGGGTTCCTGATGGGCTTGGCACTTGCCGGATTTTTAAGTTTAAGTTCGAAGGGCGTTTGCTCTTCAGTGAAGTGACAATCATCCATTTCGCGATGTTCGTCGATGCCCGCCGCCGCAATCACTTGGTGCAAAAACTCAAGCAGGTCGGCGCACGGGTGCCTTGCAAAAATGTGGCTCTGCTCATAGCGTTGTTCTTGGGGGCCGATTTGGAGCGAATGTGACAGATTTGGAATGGAGCGACTTTAAGGTGATCCTTGCGTTGTCGCGGGGTGGATCCGTTGCTGGCGCGTCACGCATCTTGGGTGTGGATAGTTCAACTGTCAGCCGGAGGTTGGCAGCTGCTGAAGAAGCCTTTGGGGCCGTGCTGGTGTTGCGCGGGGGCCGGGAGTTTCGTTTTACAGCTGAGGGCAATATGGCTTTACACACCGCAGAGGCCATGGAAACTTCCATTCAATCCACGCAATCGGCCATAAAATCCGCCAAGCAAGCAATCGAAGGCAAAGTCAAGATCACCACGGTGGGCACGTTCTTTCACTTCCTCAATCCGATCTGTGCAATTCTGCACAAGCAACACCCAAACCTCCATGTTGAAATTCATGATAACGATCTGATGGTCAATCTGGCGGCGGGCGAGGCTGATATTGGCCTGCGCTTTGCTCAGCCCAAGGAACCTGATTTGATTGCCCGCAAGGCTTGTGATTTGGGTTGGTGCGTCTATGCGTCCAAGGATTATGCCGCGCAATATGGATTGCCGAAAACGCGCGAGGAGCTACGCGAACATCGCCTCATTCTTTTTACAGAAACGCGCCATCACTTGCCTGGCTTCGCCTGGATGGAGCAGTTTAAAACCCACGAGGAAAGATACGCACGGGTGAATAGCACCAGTGTGGCGTTGCGCTCGGTGCTCGCGGGCGTCGGTATCTCGGCTTTGCCGTGCTATGAAGAAGATGAGCACACCAATTTGTTGCGCGTATTCCCCGAACCGTTCTATCATCAATCTGGCTATATCGTTTATCACGAGAGCTTACGGGACTCGGCCCGCATTCGCGTGGTGGTTGAGGGATTGCTGGCTTATTTGCAGAGCAACCTCGCGAAGCTGACCGGAATGAAATGCAATTGAGGATTGGAGAAAAGTGCTGGCTTCTGTTGCCAGGTGCCAGCGAACCCCGCCTTACGTCGCTAAACGCAAGGGCTTAATTCCCAGTATTTCGCACTGCGTTACGCAGC
>JAYUVC010000248.1:0-6095 GCA_043754325.1 Hyphomicrobiales bacterium | reverse complement strand
GGAATCCAGACTTTCTACCTGCGAGATTGTGGAAAGTCTGGATTCCCGCGTTCGCGGGAATGATGGGCTGGTTGGTTTTAGCTGGCCGCTCGCGGCGGGGGTGCCATGACCACCGCCTCCCTCATCCTTCTCCTCGTCACCCTGCAACGCTTGAGCGAACTCATCATCGCACGACACAATACAGCAGCACTCATCGGCAAGGGAGCCATTGAACATGGAGCCGCGCACTACCCGGTCATGGTCTTGCTGCACACGTCTTGGCTCGCTGGGCTGTGGTGGTTTGGGTGGGATGCCGTGGTGATCTGGCCGCTGATGTATATCTACATAGCGCTACAGGCTTTCCGCATCTGGATACTCGCTGCACTTGGTTCACGCTGGTCGACGCGAATTCTCACGGTGCCGAACGAACAGCTGGTTGTGCGTGGGCCTTATCGGTTTGTGCGCCACCCGAACTATCTGTTGGTGCTGCTGGAAGTACCATTGCTGCCGTTGGCTTTGGGACTCAACGGTTTTGCACTGGTCTATGGATTGCTGAACATTGCCATGCTGGCTTGGCGCATTCAGGTTGAGAACCACGCCTTGCAGCCTTCACGTTAACGACGCAACCGGCAGTCTGCTTTGCATTTAGCCAGCTTGTTGCTAAGAGCGCCCCATGATCATGAAACTCGCCATTGCCGGGGCAGGCGGCCGTATGGGTCGGGAACTCGCCCGCATTGTCAACGACACGCCGGGCTGTGTGCTTGCGGGCGGGCTTGAAGCCAAGGGTTCGGCCTATGTCGGCATGGATTACGGCACGTTGTTTGGCGCCAGCAATCTCGGCGTCAAGATCAGCGATGACGCAACAGCCCTGATGCCGATTGTAGATGGTATCATCGATTTCACCATTCCCTCGGCCACGCTGGACCTGGTCAAACATACGGCAGAGCACGGCAAGGTGCATGTGATCGGCACCACGGGCATTGATGCTGCGGGTGAAGCGACGATCGTTTGGGCGTCACAACGGGCCCGCATCGTCAAATCCGGCAATTTCAGTTTGGGCATCAATATTCTGCAGGGCATTGTGCAAAAGGTTGCTGCGGTTCTGGGCGATGATTTTGATATCGAAGTTCTGGAAATGCACCACAGGCATAAAATTGATGCACCTTCAGGCACAGCATTGATGCTGGGCAAAGCGGCGGCTGATGGGCGGCAAGTGAACTTGCAGGCCAAATCGGTTCGTTCACGCGATGGCCATACGGGTGCACGAAAGCCCGGCGACATTGGATTTGCAACATTACGCGGCGGGGCCGTGATTGGCGATCACACCGTGATGTTCTCCAGCGATTCAGAACGCATCGAACTCACACACAAGGCGCAGAGCCGTGAAATGTTTGCGAGGGGTGCCGTGCGGTCAGCGCTTTGGGCGCTGGGCCAAAAGCCCGGACTCTATGACATGCAAGATGTATTGGGATTGAAATAACATGACTGGAACACTCGTCCTCGTCCGCCACGGACAATCGGAATGGAATTTGCAGAACCTGTTCACAGGCTGGAAGGATCCGGCCCTCACGGAAAAAGGCATAGGCGAAGCCCGTGCTGCGGGTCAGCGTTTGAAAGCCAAGGGTTTGAAATTTGATATCTGCTTCACCTCGGCCTTGTCGCGGGCGCAGATTACGTTGAAGTTGATGCTTGAGGAAATGGGTCAAACCGGTTTGCCGGAAACGCGCGACCAGGCCTTGAATGAACGCGACTATGGCGATCTCGCAGGCCTCAACAAAGACGATGCCCGCGCCAAATGGGGTGAAGAGCAGGTCCACATCTGGCGTCGCAGTTTTGACGTGCCGCCGCCCGGGGGCGAGTCGCTCAAGGACACGCTGGCCCGTTCACTGCCCTATTACATGCGCCACATTCAGCCGCATGTGCTGGATGGCAAAAGCGTGCTGGTTGCAGCGCATGGCAATTCGCTGCGCTCGCTGATCATGGCGATTGAAGGCTTGACGCCTGAGCAGATCTTGAAGCGCGAACTTGAAACCGGGGTGCCTGTGGTTTATGTGTTAAATGCAAATTCGACGCCGAAATCGGTTGAGATCTTAGCCTGAGGCGACGCGTCCGGCTTCCCAACCCAATATCGCTTTCTTGCGGGTGAGGCCCCAGTGATACCCTGTCAGTGCGCCGGATTTTCCAAGGACGCGGTGACAGGGCACGACGAAGGACATGGGGTTTTTGCCGACGGCAGCCCCTACGGCCCGGGCGGCACTTGGGCTTCCGACACTTGCCGCGATATCGCCATAGGTGGTGGCTTGGCCGACTGGAATTTTCAACAGGGTTTCCCATACCCGAATTTGAAAATCGGTGCCGATGAAGGTGATGCGCAAGGGTTGGTTGGAGCGAAAATTCTGTCCGGCGAAAAGTTTTGCGGCATATGGCGCTGTCACTGCCAAGTCTTCCGTGTACCGGGCATTTGGCCAGCGTCTTGTCATGTCTTGAAGACCCGCAACTTCTCCACCTGCATCGCAAAATGCGAGGCCGCAGAGACCGTGGGGGGTGACCAAGACCAATCCCAAACCAAAGGGCGAGGGGTGATAGCCGTAGGAAATCTGCAATCCCTCACCCCGGTTTTTGTAAGCGCCCGGACTCATGCCTTCATGCGTCACAAACAAATCATGCAAACGGCTTGGACCGGAGAGGCCTACGTCGAGTGACGTCTCGAGAATACTCGCTGACTGTTCCAGCATGCGCTTGGCATTGTCGAGGGTAAGGGCCTGCAGAAAGGCTTTCGGCGTGAGGCCCGCCCAACGGGTGAAGAGGCGCTGCAATTGATCCGGCGTCAGCTTCACGCGGGAGGCGAGATCATCCAGCGAAGGCTGGTCGCGCCAGTTTTCACTGACGTGTGCGATGACGTCGCAGACTTTTGCATAGTCGTTGAGTTGGGATGATGTTGTCATGTGGGGGAAACTAGGCGAGTTATGAAGCGGAGGCCACCCGATTTACGTTCGGTATTTGGGGCGCGTCCTTCGAGGCTCGCAAGGGCTTGCACCTCAGGATAAGGACTCGTTTGGGGCAGCGAAAAACCCCTCATCCTGAGGTGCATCGCCTTTTTGCGATGCCTCGAAGGATGCGCCCCACACGCAATTCAAGCCAGCGCCTGCCGCAAAGCCTTCGACAATGAGCGCCTTTCATCGGCTCCGAGAAACGAACCGATCTCGGTCATTGCACCACGATAGGACAACAGCAGCCGACCCACGATTTCGCGTGCTTCATCAAATTCGAGTTCAACACGCAGCCAGCGGCGATTAAACTCCAGTGCTTCGCTATGGCCTTTGGCGGAAAGGCGGTGCAGGGTTACCTGATCTCCCACCACCACAATGCGTTCTACACATCTTGCATCCGCATAGTTCTGGTGGAAAGCCCACCACACCAGCAGCACGTCAAGGCCCATAAAGCCCAGAATGGGCCATGCGCCTGCGGCCAGAAAAAATAATCCACCCACCAGATTGATTGCAACCATTATCACCATCAACACAATGAAGCCTTCCCGCGAGAGTGAGCGGTGCGGTGTCAGGATTACACTCCAGTTGGGATCGGTCTTGCTTTCGTCCATGCTCTGATGATTATGACTGTTGCATTTGAATTCAAGCAGGATACGACAGCACATGGCGCGCAGATTGCCGCAAGGTACGATTGAAGAAATGTTTCGCCGCTTTCACGCGGCCAACCCGGAGCCAAAAGGTGAACTCAAATTTGTCAATGATTTTACGTTTCTGGTGGCGGTGGTTCTGTCAGCCCAAGCCACTGACGAGAGTGTGAACAAAGCCACGCGGGCCTTGTTTGCGGCAGCTTCCACGCCAGAGGCAATGGTGGCTTTGGGCGAAGGACAGGTGCGGGATTTGATCAAGACCATTGGTCTGTTTCGGGCCAAGGCAAAAAATGTTGTGGCATTGTCACAGCAATTGATTGTTCTGCATGACGCGAAGGTGCCGCACTCACGCGCGGCACTGGAAGCTTTGCCGGGCGTGGGGCGCAAGACCGCCAATGTGGTGTTGAACAGCGTGTTTGGCGAAGCGACGATTGCCGTTGACACGCATTTGTTCAGGCTTGGCAATCGCCTCAGACTTGCACCGGGTGAAACCGTACTAGAGGTCGAACAAAAACTGCTGAAGGCAATTCCCGCGACCTATTTGCGCAACGCCCATCACTGGCTGATTTTACATGGCCGTTATGTCTGCAAGGCGCGAAAACCAGAATGCTGGCGCTGTGTGATTGCAGACCTGTGTCCGTTCAAACCGAAGAGCGCTGCACCTGTTTGAACAGGTGTACAAAATATGATGTCGCAAAAATCGGCACGATCAAATTGGCAATGGGCACCAGAACCAGCAAGGCTGGAATAAAGCCAGCCGTGAACACTGTGACGGCGTTGTCCTTGCGGAGATCCTTTGCATCTTCTGCGGCCATGAAGCGCATGGCTGCCATTTCAAAATATTCACGCGACAGCAGATAGGCGTTGATAATGACCAGCACGATGGCACCAAAGCCGGTGAAGACCAGCGGCAGTGCAAGAAGGTTGATCACCAGCACCAACAGCGCAAACTGCACTGCAAGCAGCACCGATTTCAGCACAGGTTGGGGTTTGCCCACAGGGTCCTTTGCGTAATGTTTGCCCTCTACCTTTGCGGCCACATCATCAAGATAAAGTCCGGCGAACAGAGCCGTCACCGGCACCATCAGGAAAAAAAACGCAACCAGCAAGCCGAGCCCCGCGCCAATCGCCGCAATCGTTTCAACCCACGGCCACGGAAACAATGTCAGGAACCAGAAGGCAGCCTGCACGGCAAAAAACAGGCCGACGAACAAAAGCAATGACAAGCCAACCGACTTCCACAACACGGCGCGGAATTCGGGCGAGGTCACATCGCCCAAGGCTTTGAACGCAGCTTTGATCATGCGTCCCCAGTTAAGTCTTGCGACTTGTTTCTGCAAGCCATCTCCGCTAGGTCCGCCGTCGCAAACAAGGAACATTACCTGTGACCAACAAAATTGATGTGCTCACCATTGGCAATGCCATTGTTGATGTGATTGCCAAGGTGGATGAAGCTTTTGTGACGCGGGAGAAGCTGGTCAAGGGTTCGATGAACCTGATCGACGAAAGCCGCGCCGAGGAGCTCTATGGCCATATGGGGCCAGCGATGGAAATCTCTGGTGGATCGGCTGGAAATACGGCGGCCGGTGTGGCATCGTTCGGGGGGAAGGCCGCTTACTTCGGCAAGGTGTGCAATGACCAGCTTGGCGGCATTTTCCGCCATGACATGCAGGCGCAAGGTGTGCATTTCGGCACCAAAGCCACAGACAACGGTCCCGCCACAGCGCGCTCCTTCATTCTGGTGACACCGGATGGCGAGCGCACCATGAACACTTACTTGGGGGCTTGTGTGAACCTTGATGAACGCGATGTTGACGCCGATGTCGTCAAGGCTGCGGCGATCACCTACATGGAAGGTTACCTCTATGACAAACCAGATGCGAAAGCAGCCTTTCGCCTTGCTGCCAAAATTTCGCAAGGTGCCGGAAAACTTACATCCGTGACGTTGTCAGATTCATTCTGTGTTGAACGCCACCGCGATGATTTTCTCGATTTGATCCGTTCGTCCATTGATGTTGTGTTTGCCAATGAAACCGAAATCAAGGCGATGTACAAGACGCAGAGTTTTTCAGGCGCCATTGATGCAGCCCGCAAGGATTGCCCGCTTGTCGTGGTGACCCGGTCGGAAAAAGGTTCCGTGATTGTCAGGGGTGAAGATACCATCGAAGTTCCCGCCCATCCGGTGAAAACCGTTGTTGATGTGACGGGTGCTGGTGATCTCTATGCTGCTGGGTTCCTGTTTGGTCACACCCGCGGTTTGCCGCTGGCACAATGTGCACGATTGGGCAGCTTGGCGGCGTCAGAAGTGATTTCGCATGTGGGGGCCAGGCCTGAGGTGAACCTTGGCATGTTTGCGAAGGCGCAAGGAATATTGTGAGGGTGGTGCGTGCTTCGAGGCTCGCAAGGGCTCGCACCTCAGCATGAGGGAAACCTTTTATAACCCAAACCCTACTCTCCCTCATGCTGAGGTGCATCGCCC
>JAYUVC010000247.1:0-4932 GCA_043754325.1 Hyphomicrobiales bacterium | reverse complement strand
AACAGACTTGGTTTCAAACCCCAATCTTCGATTTCAAAATATCATTCACCGCCTGCGGGTTGGCCTTGCCACCTGTCGACTTCATCACCTGGCCCACGAACCAGCCGAGCATGGAGGGTTTGGATTTGACCTGTTCCACCTTGTCCGGGTTGGCAGCGATGATGTCGTCTACGGCCTTTTCGATGGCGCCCATGTCGGTGACCTGTTTCAGCCCGCGTGATTCAACAATTGAGGCTGCATCGCCACCTTCGGTCCACAGGATTTCGAACACATCCTTGGCAATTTTGCCGGAGATGACGTTGGACGTGATCAAATCCACCAGGCCGCCGATTTGCGCGGGGCTGATGGGCGAGGTTTCAAAGGTTTTTCCGTCCTTGTTGAGGCGGCCCAGCAATTCATTGATCACCCAGTTTGCCGACTGTTTGCCGTCGCGGCCTTTGGCGACCGCTTCGAAATAATCAGCCGATGGACGTTCAGCCGAAAGCACAGCGGCGTCATAGGCGGACAATCCGAAAGACGATACAAAGCGTGCCTTCTTGGCGTCAGGCAGTTCCGGCAGGCTTGCCTTGATGTTGTCGACCCAGGCCTGTTCCAGTTCAAGTGGCAGAAGATCAGGATCTGGGAAGTATCTGTAATCATGCGCTTCTTCTTTCGAGCGCATGGAGCGGGTTTCGGATTTTTTGGGGTCGTAAAGCCGGGTTTCCTGACTGATGGAGCCACCATCTTCCAGAATACCAATCTGGCGGCGGGCTTCATATTCGATGGCCTGTCCCATGAAGCGGATGGAATTGACGTTCTTGATTTCGCAGCGCGTGCCCAGTTCACCACCCGGAGAGCGTACAGACACGTTCACATCGGCCCGCATCGAGCCTTGCTCCATGTTGCCGTCACAGGTGCCCAGGTAACGCATGATCTGGCGCAGTTTGGTGACATAGGCCTTGGCCTCGTCAGCCGAACGCATGTCAGGCCGTGACACGATTTCCATGAGGGCGCAGCCGGAACGGTTGAGGTCCACATAGGACATGTTGGGGTGCTGGTCGTGCAGGGATTTGCCGGCGTCCTGTTCGAGATGCAGGCGCTCAATGCCCACAGTCACCGTTGCGCCATCATCCAGATCCACCAGCACTTCGCCTTCGCCCACAACAGGCTGCTTGAACTGTGAAATCTGGTAGCCCTGCGGCAAGTCGGGGTAGAAATAGTTTTTGCGGTCAAACACCGAATAATTGTGGATTTCAGCTTTCAGTCCAAGGCCCGTGCGCACCGCCTGTTCGACACAGAATTTGTTGATCACCGGCAACATGCCGGGCATGGCCGCATCAACGATTGAAACATGCGCATTGGGTTCGCCGCCAAATTCCGCCGAAGCACCGGAGAACAACTTGGCCTTGGACAGCACTTGCGCATGCACCTCCAGACCAATGATGATTTCCCAATCCCCCGTGGCTCCCTTGATCCAGTCTTTCTTGTCGGCAATGCGCTTGGCGGATAGCATGTTGTTTCCTTGATGAGATGCAGCTTGCAATAATGGCTTGCGACTGTCGGGGCAAGGCTTGACGAAAATTAAAGCGGTTCCGGGATTGTTTGAATTGCTTCGCATAGGAGACCCCCTCCCCCCTTCGGGGTACTCCCCCAACAAGTTGGGGAAGATGGTTGTTTTCCAGTCCTTCCCCAACTTGTTGGGGAAGTGCCCGAAGGGCGATGGGGGCCTTTTTTCATACACGATAGCCCTGCCATGTAGGGACGGTGATGGATGGTCAAAACTTTTGAAATTTGTTATGATCTATTCATGACAAATTGCCCGAAAGATATCTCCCACAAGCAGCGCTTGGCATACATGGCTGAACTTGATGTCGCGGTTCAAAGTGCCGACACTGGTCCAAATTACTCAGGCGTGGACATATTCAACTGGATGCGCAGTTGGGGGAAACCAAACGAATTGCCGTCTCCCAAGTGTGAAGGACTGCCCCGATTATCAAACGCTGTTGTCGCGGGATGAGTGAGACGCCTTGTTGAGTTCCGTGCCAATACTGCGGATCAAATAGACCGCCAGCAAAAACAGCACAGCCAGCAAACCCAAAAAACCCTTGTCGCCTTGCTGCCACACAAAGCCTTCCGGCGTGTAGCGCTGCCACACCAATATTCCCGCAAACAGCGCCACCAATCCCGCTGCCACCCATGTGCATCTTTGCAGAATGATCATTAACACGCCGGCGATGGGTGACATTTCGGCCATGGGAAATCCTTGTGGGTTACGGCATAAGAGCGGGATTATAGCGAAGAAGAGACCATGGCCAAAACAATTAAAAACCGATCCGCGCTGAAACCTGCAACCCGCCTGGCCACTGCTGCCCGTGAATTCAACGAAAACGGCGCGGTCAACCCTCCGGTTTATCATGTGTCCACTGTCACGTTTCCGGATGTTGATACACTGAACTGGCGAAACCAGCCCTACTCCTATGGCCGCAAAGGCACACCGACGTCGCGCGCATTTGAAACCGCCGTCGCAGAACTGGAAGGCGGCTTTGACTGCAAGGCGGCACCTTCGGGCCTTGCCGCAATCACGGCAGCGTTGCTGGCGTTTCTCAAATCGGGTGATCACTTGTTGATGGTCGACACAGTGTATTGGCCGGTTCGCCATCTGTGCGACACGCTGCTCAAAGGCTTGGGGATCGAGACCACTTACTATGATCCATTGCTCGGCAAAAGCGTTGCCACATTGATGCGTCCCAATACACGCGTGGTGTATTGCGAATGTCCGGGTTCACAAACCATGGAGATGCAGGATGTGCCTGCCACTGCCACTGCGGCGCATGCAGGTGGTGCCATTGCAATGGTTGACAACACCTGGAGTGCCGGACATTTTTTCAGGGCCTTTGAACATGGCTGTGACGTATCGGTGCAGGCCGCCACCAAATACATCACCGGACATTCCGACGTGATGCTTGGAACGGTGGTTTGCAATGAAGCGACATGGCCACAGTTCAAGGACACATTTGAAACCATGGGCCTGTTTGCGGGGCCTGACGACATGTATCAAGGACTTCGCGGATTGCGGACGCTGGACGTGCGCCTGCAACGCCACATGCAGTCTGCCATAGAAGTGGCGCAATGGTTGCGGGCCCGGCCAGAAGTGGAAACCGTGCTCTACCCTGCCCTGTCCAACACACCGGGACACGACATCTGGAAACGGGATTTTACCGGCGCATCCGGGCTGTTCTCGGTGATTCTTAAACCAACATCTCAGGAATCGGTGGCGGCGATGCTGAATGGCCTCGAATTGTTTTCCATGGGCTATTCCTGGGGTGGTTTTGAAAGTCTTGTGGTGCCATTCAAACCTCACCGATCCGCCACAACGTGGAATGCCAATGGCCCAGCCTTGCGCTTTCATATCGGCATGGAGCATCCGGAGGATCTGATGCGGGATCTGGACGCCGGGTTCAAGCGTTTGGCAGCAGCGCGTTGACATTTTCTGACGCCTCCCCATATCCGCATCTGGTTTGGAGAACGACGATGAAAACACTTGCCGCTTCGCTTTTGACACTCGCCTGCCTTGCTGCCCCCGTCATGGCGCAAGAGGCTGACGATCCGGAACTGATTTTCCAGAAAACCACGGTATGGCGGCTGTTGTCGCCCGATGCCAAGCTCTCGACCTATGTCATCGATGACCCCGGCGTTGAGGGCATTGCCTGCTACTTTACAGTGCCGGAAGTTGGCGGCTGGAAAGGCTGGGCCGGATTTGCCGAGGAGCGTTCCGAAACCTCAATTTCGTGCCGGCAGGTTGGTCCCATCACCATCAAGGCCAAGTTTGAACAGGGCGAAGAGATCTACCGCCAGCGCCGGTCATTGTTCTTCAAGAAGATGCAAATCGTGCGCGGCTGCGACTTGAAGCGCAATGTGCTGGTCTATCTGACCTACACGGATCGCATCATTGAAGGTTCACCGCAAAACAGCAATTCATCCGTCGCCATCATGCCATGGGGCAATGCGCCTGCACCGAAATGTTCGGAGTTTATAACGAAATGAAGATGGCGACTCCGGTTGGATTCGAACCAACGACCTAGCGCTTAGAAGGCGCTTGCTCTAGTCCAGCTGAGCTACGGAGTCTTTTTGGACTGAACCCTGCTGAACCTAATGCGTCCAGTTCTCGTTGCGGCCAAATTTGAAATTATCGGAATAGGACTTCTTTTGCAGCTTGGTCACTGGTTCCACCTGCACGCTATAGGCAATGCCCTTGCGCGTTGCATAGGCTTCGGCCTCCTCGCGGGTGGCGAACTTCAGCTTCACCTGTGTGGAAGTGTCATCAGACGAGGTCCAGCCCATCAGCGGATCTGACAGGCGTTCTGTGGCCTGTTCAAATTCAAACACCCACTCCTGCGAATTACCCATGCCCGACTGCATGGCACTGCGGGCTGGCTTGTAGATGCGTGCGGGCATGTGCTGGTCTCAATCCTCAAGTTCAGAAACAGAAATAAGCCAAAAAATCAACGCGGCCAAAGTCTTTTATTTGCGAAAGCTCTTCCAGACCCTGATTTCAGATACAGTTCAAATGCTTTCGCATCTTTTTCGTCAACAAATGCATGATATCCGGCAAGTTTCCACGGCAGGTATTTTAGAGTGTGAAATGATTCACCATTGTTGTGAGCTGCAAGCCGTTTTTTCAGATCTGATGTAAAACCTATATAACGTTGATCGACGTGGCTGATGCTCTGCAGGAAATAGACATAGAACATTATCTTGCCAGTCAAAACTTAACAACAACCAGTCCTCCTGCGCTCCAAGAGGAGCTACGGCGGACATCCCTCGCCATTGGCTACGTTCAAAATTGAGTTCCATTGGCGAAGCCAGCCGTAGCCAAAGGCGAAGGATGGTCGGGGCGGCGGGATTCGAACTCGCGACCCCCTGCGCCCAAGGCAGGTGCGCTACCAGACTGCG
>JAYUVC010000246.1:0-3089 GCA_043754325.1 Hyphomicrobiales bacterium | reverse complement strand
GGGATCTTGGTGCCAAGCTCCATGGCGGCACGCATGATGGAGGTGCCTTCAGGCACCGTGATTTCATGGCCGTCAATTTCGAGGGTGATCATCACTTCGGATTTTGAAGCGGGGGTGCCGTAGTCAGTTTCTTTGATCAGCATGGCAGTTACTCCGCCGCAATGCGCTGGTGGCGCGTGAAATCGTCAGGAAAATGTTTAACCGCACTCATCACCGGCATTGGCGTCAGGCCGCCCATGGCGCAGAGCGAACCGTCGGTCATGGTTTGGCAGAGGTCTTCGAGCAGCGACAAATTGGCGGCAACGTTTTCGCCAGCCACAATCTTGTCGATGGTTTCGGTACCTCTGGTGGAGCCGATACGGCAGGGGGTGCATTTACCGCAGGATTCGATGGCGCAGAATTCCATGGCGAAGCGGGCTTGCTGGGCCATATCTACTGTATCGTCAAAGACGACGATGCCGCCGTGGCCGACCATGGCGCCGGCTGTGGCGAAGGTTTCATAGTCCATTTCGATATCGAGCTTATCTGCTGGAATGTAGGAGCCGAGGGGGCCGCCGACTTGTACAGCGCGAATGGGCTTTCCCGTGAAGGTGCCGCCGCCGAAATCATTGATCAGTGTACTGAGGGTTATGCCGAATGCCTTCTCAACAAGGCCGCCTTGCTTGATATTGCCTGCAAGCTGGAAGGGCAGGGTGCCACGGGAGCGGCCCAGCCCAAAGTTTTTGTAGGCGGCGCTGCCTTTCGCGAGAATATAGGGAACCGCTGCGAAAGAGAGCACGTTGTTGATGACGGTGGGTTTGCCGAAGAGGCCGATGAGTGCGGGGATCGGAGGTTTGGCGCGGACCATGCCGCGTTTGCCTTCGATGGATTCCAGCATGGCGGTTTCTTCGCCGCAGATATAGGCCCCGGCACCGCGACGGACTTCGAGGTGGAAGGATTTGTCCGTGTGCTGAATGTTGCCGCCGAGCCAGTTGGCTGAAACGGCGATGCTGATTGCTTGTTTCATCGTGGCAATGGCGTCAGGGTATTCGGAGCGGATGTAGATATAGCCCTTCGTGGCTCCCGCAGCGATTCCTGCAATGGTCATGCCTTCGATGAGCATGAAGGGATCACCTTCCATCACCATGCGGTCGGCAAAGGTTCCGGAGTCGCCTTCGTCGGCGTTGCAGCAGACGTATTTCTGATCAGCCTTGGTGTCGAGAACAGTTTTCCACTTGATGCCGGTGGGAAAGGCCGCGCCGCCGCGCCCACGGAGGCCGGAGTCGGTGACTTCGGTGACGATGGCTGCGCCAGAGAGTTTGAGGGCCTTGCCCAGACCTTCAAAACCGCCGTGGGCGATATAGTCTGCAATGGAAACAGGATCAGTGAGGCCCGCTCTTGCGAAAGTGAGGCGTTCCTGGTTTTTCAAATAGGTCAAGGCTTCAACGAGACCGTGGCCCAGTTTGTGGGATTTGCCTTCGTGGAAGCCTGCGTCGAAGAGGGACGCGACATCGTCAACTTCGACCGGGCCGTAGCCAATCCGGCCTTGAGCTGTATCAACTTCAACGAAAGTTTCCAACCAGAGCATGCCGCGAGATGAGTTGCGAATGATCTGTAGGCTGATGTTTCTTTTGGCGCCTTCAGATGCGATTGCGCCAGCAACGTCATCGGCCCCCACGGCTTTGGCGGCCGAATCTCTGGTGATATAAACCTTGATGGTCATGCCAGTTCTCCCACCAGTTTTTCAAACTTGGCGGCATTGACACGGGCTACTGGTTTTTCATCCACCATCATTGCCGGAGCCGAAGCGCAGAGGCCGAGGCAATAGGTTGCCTCGAGAGTGATCCTGTTGTCATAGGTGGTGCCGCCCATCCTGACGTTCAAGAATTTTTCCGCCATCGCCTGTAGTTCGCGGGCACCCATGGACTGGCAGGCTTCGGCGCGGCACAGCTTGATGTGGTGCTTGCCCTGTGGCTTCAGGTGAAAATCGTGGTAGAAGGTGGCGACGCCATAGACTTCGGCGCGGGACAGGTTCAGCGCCCTAGCGATGATGGGTAGCGTATTTTCAGCGATATGGCCGAGTTTACCTTGCAGGTCGTGCAGGATTTCGAGAAGCGCGTCAGGCTTGTTGCCATGTTTTGCACAGACGGCCTCAGCAGGACTCTTGACAAATTCGAGAATAGTGGTTTTTCCAGACATGCCACACTCTACCGAAAGGCGACCAGCTTCGCCAATTGAGTGGGGCTATGAAGTCATAGGTTTTGTCAATGATGGGCTGCCATGGCGGCCTTGAACAAGGCCTTGATCAATGGCGACTGCGGTTCCCGGTCTACAGCCACAAGGCCCACCTTATGCGACACTGTGGGTTCGGCCAGCGGCACGGCGACCACGCCTTCAAGGGCGCCCAAGGCATTCTGGAAATAGTCCGGCATGATCGAGCAGAGGTTCATGGACCGAACTGAGGAAATGAGGTTCATGATCGAATTGGTTTCGAGCCTTGCTGTCGGCTGAACCTTGGCGACCGCGAAGGCGCGGTCGATGATGCGGCGGTTCTGCATGTTGGGCGTCAGCAGGCAGAGCGGTTGTTGTGCGGCTTCAAACCAGGTGACGGATTTTTGCGATGCGAGTTCATTTTCCGTGGAGACGAAGAGACAATAGTTCTCGCTGTAAAGTTCAGCGTGGAGCAGGCCTTCTACGGGTTCATTGTCCAGATAGGTGATACCGGCTTCAATGGAGTAATCGCTCAGTGCACGGATGATATCTTCGGAGGAGTGCGACAGAATTGTGAAATCCACTGCGGGGTGGGCCTTGTTCATCGCCTGGGTCAACAGCGAGGCTTTTGGCAGAGCCGAGGGGATGACACCCAGCACGATGCGTCCCACAAGTTGGCCCTTTTTACCTTTAATCGAAGCGAGTTCGCCTTGCAGGCTTTGCCAATTGTCGAGAATGAGGTGGGTCCACTTGAGAACGCGTTCGCCTTCGGGGGTCAGGCCGATGTAGCGCTGGCCGCGTTCGAGAAGGGGCACTCCCAATTCCTGTTCCAGCTGGCGGATTCGCCCGGACAGCGTGGGCTGGGTGATGTTGCAAGCCTGAGCCGCCCTGGTGAAATG
>JAYUVC010000245.1:0-3335 GCA_043754325.1 Hyphomicrobiales bacterium | reverse complement strand
CTCGATGACGGTATCCAAGCACAGGGAATCCGTCTCGCGCGCCAGACGGATGATGTCCATTGCATCCACATCAACCGTCAGGTTGACGATGAAAGCAGGGCCGGGGCCAGCCGTGAGCAACGGCTTCAACAGTTTCTTGTAATTCTTCCGCGTGATGGCAGATTGCACAAAAGTGATGCCTTCCTTTTCGGCAATCCATTTGTTTTCATCCGAAGGATCAATGATGGTAATCTTCGATTTGTCACAGGCAATGTGTCGCAAGATCAGCGGCAACGAGCCGCGACCAATTGAGCCGAAGCCCAGCATGACAATGGGGCCGTTCCAAGTGGCGTGAATTTTGTGATCAGACACGGTTTGGCGTCTCCTTCTGTGGCGTCAAACGAAAGCATGCGCTCACTAGGGCAAACGCGCGCGAAGTAAAGCAGTTTCAATGGATCCAGAAGCTATTGGTTTTCAGCACCCGGCAACAGCATCTCATATCGCTTGCCTGTAGAGGAAATGAAAGCGATAGTTTTGCCATTCCGCGTCATCTCATAACAGTCCCACTGTTCATGCGGCGGCCACTGCGAACAATATTTATCACCCTCAACCCGCCAGAAACCTTGGCTCTGCTGGCCGTCGACGATGTAGAGCGTGACACCGGCTTTTTGGAAAATTTGTGAGACCTTCCGTCCATCGTCATTCGCTGCGAGCGTGACGTCCTGCAGTGCCGCCGTAATCTCGACACCGGACAATTTCGTCTCAGCGGCTTGGGTAGTCGCTGGGAATAACAACAACAAAATCACGAAAACTCTCATCCTCAAACCAAACCCCAATCCACCGCCTAAAACAAGCATATTCCCCAAGGCACGCCCGCTTCTGTAAGACTGTCGCAAACGATTCGATTTGTGAAACAGATATGGCCAAAACACCCAGCTCCAACGACCTTTTCGGCGACGCGCCGCAGCCTGCAAAACCGGTAAAATCCAAAGGCACCGCCAAATCGCGTGGTGAAGACAGCTACACCGCTGACGACATCGAAGTGCTCGAAGGCCTCGAGCCCGTGCGCCGCCGCCCCGGCATGTATATTGGCGGAACTGACGAAAAAGCCCTGCATCACCTCTTCGCCGAAGTCATCGACAACTCCATGGACGAAGCCGTGGCAGGCCACGCCAACCGCATTGAAGTCGAATATTTCGAAAATGGTTATCTGGCCGTCACCGACAATGGCCGTGGCATTCCGCCGGAACCACATCCCAAATTTAAAGACAAATCCACCATCGAAGTTGTGCTGACGGTTCTGCACGCAGGCGGAAAATTCGACTCCGGTGCCTATGATACATCAGGCGGTTTGCACGGTGTTGGCGTATCAGTTGTAAACGCGCTGTCTGAACATTTGATCGTCGAAGTCGCACGTGGCCAACAACTCTATCGCCAGGAATTCCGGCGCGGCAAAAGCACGGGCCCCATCCAAAACCTCGGCAAAGTCTCAGGCCGCCGTGGCACCATGGTGAAGTTCAAACCGGATGATCAGATTTTCGGCAAGAACACGCTGTTCAACGCAGCACGGCTTTATAAAATGGCGCGCTCGAAATCCTATCTCTACGGCGGCGTTGAAATCCGCTGGAACTGTGCGGCAGTGCATTTGAAGGACAAGGAAATTCCGGCACAAGCCGTGTTCCATTTTCCGGGAGGTCTCAAAGACTTCCTCGAAGAACGCCTCGAAGGCCGCACCCGCGTGGTCGATGAAGCTTTTTTCGGCAAGCTGGACAAAGACGGTGGTCACGGCAGCGTCGAATGGGCCGTGGCATGGTTCGGCGGTGAAGACGGCTTCATGTCGTCCTACTGCAACACCATTCCCACAGCCGACGGCGGCACCCACGAGATCGGCTTCCGCACGGCGCTCACGCGTTCGTTGAAAAACTATGCCGAGATGAAAAACAACAAGCGCGCCAGCGTCATCACGGCAGAAGATGTGATGGTGCAATCCGGTGCCATGTTGTCGGTGTTCATTCGGGAACCCGAATTCGTCGGCCAGACCAAAGACAAACTTGCCACCGTCGAAGCCGTAAAAATCGTCGACAAGGCGATTGGCGATCATTTCGACCACTGGCTCACCGGCCACCCTGCGCAAGCCGACCGTCTGCTCGACTGGATTGTCGACCGCGCCGAAGACCGCATCCGCCGTCGTCAGGAAAAAGAAGTCGGCCGCAAAACCGCCGTGCGCAAATTGCGCCTGCCGGGAAAACTAGCCGACTGTTCGGCAAACCAGTTGCAAGGTTCCGAACTCTTCATTGTCGAAGGCGACTCCGCAGGGGGCTCCGCCAAGCAAGCCCGCAACCGCGAGAACCAGGCCGTGTTGCCATTGCGCGGCAAAATCCTCAACGTCGCGAACGCCGGCAAGGACAAACTGGCGGGCAACCAGCAAATCGGCGATCTCACACAAGCGCTCGGGGCAGGGACGGGCTCATCCTATCGCGAAGAAGACCTGCGTTACGACAAAGTCATCATCATGACCGACGCCGACGTGGACGGTGCCCACATCGCATCACTGCTGATCACATTCTTCTATCGCCAAATGCCGCTGCTGATTGACCAAGGCCACCTCTATCTCGCAGTGCCACCCCTCTATCGCCTGAGCCAGGGCGGCAAGAACGCCTATGCCCGAAATGATCAGCACAAGGACGAATTGCTGCGCACCATCTTCGGCAACCGCAAGACCGAAGTGGGCCGCTTCAAGGGCTTGGGCGAAATGACAGCTCCGCAACTCAAGGAAACCACCATGGACCCGTCAAAGCGCCTGCTGCTGCGTGTCACGCTGTCGGACGCCGAACGCACCAACACCGCCAAGGTGGTTGAACAATTGATGGGCAACAAGCCCGAGGAACGCTTCAACTTCATCAGCGAGCGTGCACAATTTGTTGAAGAGGCGGCACTGGACGTTTAGAAAACCCCTCATCCGTCTCCCGCAAGCGGGAGAAGTGAAGATATTTCACCTCACCCGCTTGCGGGAGAGGACGCGGAGCGCAGTGGAGCAGGTGAGGGAATTCACCCCTTGAAATCCCGCCGACCACCCCCAACCTCTATACTTCAAGCCTTTGGAGGTCCGCATGAAACGTCGTATTCTCACCCTGTCCAGGCTCGCAGGTGCCATGGCTTTGGCCAGCGCCGTCATCGGTGTGCCGCTGGCGGAAGCTCGCTCTAACCTGATCGGCGGCGTACCTGTTGAAGCGACGATCATGCGGGCCGGGTCCAGCGCCCAAAAGATCTCACGCATTAAAAACGTTCCCAGCGTTGGCGTCATCAACCTGCGTCGCGATTCAATTCAAGCCTTTGGCTATCCCGGTGACTATACC
>JAYUVC010000244.1:0-15547 GCA_043754325.1 Hyphomicrobiales bacterium | reverse complement strand
CATCGAGAAACTCATGTTGTCCTTGACCGTCATATGCGCATAGAGCGCGTAATTCTGGAACACCATGGCGATGTTGCGGTCTTTCGGGTGCACATCATTCACACGGCGCTCCCCTATATTGATGTCACCCGACGTGATGGCCTCAAGCCCGGCGATGGAACGCAACAACGTTGACTTGCCGCAGCCTGATGGCCCCAACAGCACCACGAAGGAGCCGTCCTCAATATCGAGATTGACCCCATGAATGACTTGCACAGTGCCGTAACTTTTCTTGATATCGCGAAGTGTGACCGAGGCCATATTGTGTGTTCCCTATTGCGGATCGTTATTCAAAAATTCGTCGAGCAGACCTGCGTCATCCGCAAGGTCGAGAAAAGACCAGCGGTTCCGTACATCGCGGGCATGTTTCATGGCGCTGCGCCAGATGTCGCGCGGCAGTCCAAGTTCTGTAGCTGTAGTCGGGCCACCAGCCGATGATATGATGGAGGCCATCTCATCCGGGTCCATCATCATGGCTTTCAGTTCTTCGCGAAGTTCGGGCCACACCCGGTCAAGCGTGTGATTGAAAGCAGAGGCCTGGTCCCTATCAAAAGACTTCTTCTTCGCTTCCCCATACATCATGCGTCCGATATCGAAACCATAGCGCGTGGCAAAATCCGTTTCATCAATGCGCGTCGCCTTGATCTGCGGTGGCTTGTCGAGACCAAGCAACAATTTGTGCAACCGCGCCAAAGCAATCGAGGCCACGCCCACCTGTTGCCCATGCGTGGTGCCGGGGTGCGCATCGCCTGCAAACATGTCGATCCAGTGCGAGACCTGATGTTCCCCCATGGAGCCCGAATGCGATGATCCCACAATATTATTGCCGAAACTCGCAAGCGTCAGCACACGGTAAAGATAGCCATTGGCTTCAATCGAATGTTTTTCATAACCAGGCGCAGTCTTGATCATCAGCGCTTCGTCATTTTCGACATTGAACAGATCAAACGGCGTCTGCGCGAAGGAACCACCGAGCAACCGGTGCGCCGCCCACCATTCCACCTGCGCCGTGGGGCGGCACAAACTGTCAGCCAATCCTGCAGCCGCAAGCCAGGGCGGTGCTGCAGCACTCACGCCCAAATCCACAAACACCGCACGCGGCGCATGGGCGGGAACCGAGGTTTTATAACCATTGGCCAGCGTCACCGAAGCCGTGCCAGCCCCATAGCCATTCATCGAACCCGCCGTGGCAAAGCTCACATATTTGCGGCCATCCTCGAAGGTGGCGAATTTCACGGTGTCCGACAGGGAGCCCGATCCAACAACGACGCAACCATCACAATGCCGCGTCCTGTCTTTCATCAGGGCAATCGTCGGTTCATCGCAATGGGTGTTGCCGGGGAAGATGATTTCCTCAACCGAAGTCCAGCCTGACAACTCTTTGGCTACCCGCCGCCCCATGGCCTCGACGGTATTGGTATCACTCACCACCGCCAATTTGCGACCAATTTTGAGCGGTGCCACCAGATCAGCCGCACCGCCATCCAGCGTTTCTTCAATGCGGATGGTTTCAAACGGCACAGCGCAACGCTTGCCCGTTGCAGGGTCACGCCATTCACCGGAGATCACCTCGCGGATCAAACTGTTCCAGTCTTTGCGGGCGGTCATGTGGATTGCCTCCGCGCAAAATTCTGCATGCGGGAATTCCACGCACTCATCTGCGGCCACAGGTCTTGGTAGATCGACAGGAGCTCCGCATAGGCCTTCGCCTGTTTCGTCCGTGGACGGAAGGTTTTCACAGGCTTGCCGCTCATGGCCGCCGATGCGGTGGGTATGGTCTTGTACCAACCCGCACCTTTTGCCGCTGCCATGGCTGCACCCAGTGCCGATGCTTCCGGTGTTTCCAGCCGCTTCACATCCCGCCCCGAAGCATCACTGACAATCTGGCACCACAAGTCCGACTTAGAACCACCCCCCACAATGGCGAAATGATCAATGGGAGATGTAACGGCCGCCACGCGGTTGGTCATCATCGCCTGTTCAAGCGCAATACCCTCCAGCAGCGCCCGGTAAATATCACCCCGCGTATGACTGCCCGAAAGCCCCGCCAAAACCCCGCGTCCATCCGCATCCCAATAAGGCGTCATGATGCCGGAGAAATACGGGATCAACACCAACCCGCGCGATCCGATGGGAACGGCCTTCGCCTCCTCTTCCAGCTCCGCAAATATCTTTGGATTCTTCGCCGGGTTCTGCTGGAACATGCGCTCCACAAACCACGTGATCAGATAAGTGCCGGTGCGTATGGCGGTTTCATAACTGAAACCTGTTTCAGCCACAGCCGAGAGCGAGCGAAACGACGGATCAACTGCATAGGCCTCGCCATAACTGCCGGACACCGCTGCCGTTCCCAGATTGAGATAGGCCCGGCCTTTGAGAAACGTATTGGCACCAGCCCCCGCACACTGCCCATCTCCGCCGCCTGCAACAACGGGCGTGCCAGCTTTAAGTCCCGTCGACTTGGCGGCGGCGTCAGTCACGACTCCCATCACGTCACCAGACGGCACCAGTTCAGGCAACTGTTCACGCGTGAGTTTCGCAGCCTTCATCAACGTCTCAGACCAGTCATAGGTCCGCGCATCCAGCAAGCCCATGGGACTGGCGGACGACAGAGACGTCTTCCACTCTCCGGTCAAATACTGCGTGATGACACCATGCACCTCAGCCGTTTTAACCGTGCGTCCCCAAACCTTGGGCTCATGCTTGGCCAGCCAGAGGCAACGTGTGCGACAGGGCGTAATGTCATCAGGAATGCCGGAGATCTGGTGCAGCTTTTCAGCTCCCACTTCCGCCGCCAATTCCTTCACCTCAACATGCGCCCGCTCATCCAGCCACAAGGTGCCGGGGCGAAGCGCTTTTCCTTTCGCGTCAAACTGCGCAAAACTTTCACGCTGGTTGGAAATCGAAACAGCGGCAATGCGGTTCTTGGAAATCTTGCGCGTCAATTGTTTGAGCGCAATGGCAACCGAACCCGTCCAGTCCGAAACATCCTGCTCAAACCATCCCATCTGCGGATTGGACAGTGGCACCGCAGCACGGCCCTCAGCCACGATCATCCCACGCGCATCAAAGGCAATCGCCTTCGTCGCCGTGGTGGATTGATCGATGCCAATGACGAGGTCAGGTTTCATGGTTCATTTGGAAATTCAAAGAGTGGAGCGATGGCCCCTCATCCGGCCTGTCGGCCACCTTCTCCCGCGAAGAGGCGCGGGAGAAGGCAGACACAATTGCCTTCTCCCGTTTCTTCTAACGGGAGAAGGTGCCCGAAGGGCGGAAGAGGGGACGCGAGTCGCGTATCAGCCCAAACCGGCTTCCTTCACGGCCGCATCAATTGATGCTGCAACCGTGTCCATGCAGGCCTTGGCATCACCACCGAAATCCTGGCCTGTGAGCAACTTGCCCAGGTTCACCGGAATTTCATTGTTGGAGAAGCCGGCCCACAGCGGCATGTCGGGTTCAGAGGCCATGTCGTTGTTGATGGTTTCCAAAACAACGGGCAAGTGGCGCGTTGTTCCGGGACCTACAACTTCCTTGGCCTTCACGCGGGGGTCAGCGAAGGATGACAAACGCATCGGGGCAAAACCGCCGCCCAAAGTGCAACGTGTCATGATGTCCTTCGAGCAAGCCCATTGCATGAAGACCCAGGCCGCGTCGATGTTCTTCGAGTACTTCGACAAGCCCAGGATCGAACCGCCCTGATGCGCGGCACCCGGGATTTCACCAAAGCCTGCATCAGCTGTGGTGGCGTAAGGCACCATGCCGCGGATCGGGCGTTTGATTTCCCATAGACCCTTGACCTTCGAGTCCGCACCATCCCAGCCTGGGAAGAATTCATCCCAGGAATTGACGAGTGCGATCTGGCCCGAAGCACCCATCTGCCATTGACCATCCCATGTCGAGTTGGTCGATTCCGGCGGCGAGTTCTTCAGCAGTTCCTGGTAATATTTCAAACCACGAACGCCAGCTTCGTTGTTGCCGGCAAACTTCTTGTCTTTTCCGAAGATGGTACCACCTTCATTCCACACAACCTGGGTCCAGTCGCAGTTCAAAGAGTAATGACCAGACTTGGCTTGCAGGCCCGTACCGAACATGCCGTTGGCTTTTTCAGCCTCGGTGATCAGTTTCACGGCGGCCAGGAATTCTTCCGTCGTGTTTGGTGGCGCAATCTTGTGCTTGTCCAGTATGTCTTTGCGATACATGGTGTTCATGATCGGAATATCAAAAGGAATGCCAGCCCATTTGCCTTCATAAACGGCAAGACCGTCTACCAGAGGCTTGGAGAAGTCATCCCAATCCATGCCGGGCATAGCCAGTTCTGGCTTGTCTTTGTAAAGGGCAATCGGGTCTACGGTGTCTTGGCTGAACGTGGCCACCCATGACTGGTCGAGATAATAGAGGTCATAGGAACCGAGTTGGCCCTGCACGTCTTGCGTGGCCTTGGCGAGAACCTGCTCCAACGGAACAATTTCGATTTCAACTTCAATGCCGGTGAGCGCTGTGAACTCGCCCTTCAGCTTGTCGAGAACAACGGTTGGCGGTGTGGCTTCCGACGTGTAGCGGATCTTGGTGCCCTTGAACTTGGAACCAACTTCCTTGAGCCAGGCGTTGACAGCCGGATCGCCAGTGTCTTCTGCAAAAGCTGGCGTGCCGACGAGGCCACGGTCTTTCCGCAAGTTTCCGAGCAGGCCAAGGTTGAAGGCCGAGAAGCCCACACCGGCAAGTGCCGACTTCTTGATGAACGAACGCTTCGAGATCTTGCGTGCCGTGAAGTCATTGGCAGCATCGATCAGAAACGTTTTCTTGTCGTGTTCAGTAAAACTCATTTTGGTATCCTCCCAGGGGGTTGTTTGAGTTTCTATTCTCTCGTCCAGTCGGCTTCACTCCTTCAGGGATCCCAGAGTGAGGCCGCGGACCAGATGGCGTTGCACCAGCAGAATGAAAATGAATCCGGGAATCACCGACGCTGTACCAAGCGCCGTGATGAAACCCCATTCATTGCCGGTGGAAGTGACAAAAGTCTGAATCTTGACGGGCACCGTGCGGATGTCCGACGTGAGGAAAAGCGACAGCAGAAATTCTGTCCATGAAAACACGAAACACAAAACCGCAGCCGCAGCAACACCGCCCCTGACCATGGGCAACACCACTTTGGTGAAACTCTGCCAGCGTGTCGCCCCGTCAATCATCGCCGCCTGGTCAATATCCTGCGGCACATCGTCAAAGAAGGATTTGAGCAACAACACAGCAATGGGCAAATTCATGAGGGCATAAATCAGCATCAGACCAAGCCAGCCCATGTAGTAGTTGTCGGTATCACGCATGCCCGCCCATTTATAGGTGATCACCAATGGAAAAATGATGGCGATGGGCGGCATGAAGCGTTGACCCAAAACCCAATTCAGGAAAGCCGCGCGTCCCGTGAAACGCATGCGCGACAGTGCATAGGCCGCGAAGATTGCGGCAAACATCGTCAAGGTCGTGGCACCGATTGACACCACAATGGAATCGAGAATCGACGACCGCGAGTCATAGGCTTCGGCTCCGGCCACTCCCATGCCCAAGCCATCATCGATGGCCAGTTGCGAGCGTGACCGTCCAAACAGGGTGACGGCGTAGTTGATCAGCGTCGGTGAAAAATCAAACCAGACAACCCTGTCCTTGTCGAACACGGCCGAGATGGGCTTGATTGACGTCAAGGCCCACCAGAAAATCGGAAACATGAACAGGCCGGTCACAAACACCGCTGCAAAATCACGTAAAATCCGCCAGGGCCGCGACATTTCCATCAGAGCTTCACCTTGAAAATGCGCATGAACAGCGTTGACAGGAAAATCACCAAAATCAGCGTCAACAATGAAATGGTGGACGCATAGGGAAAGTCAGCATTGCCAAAATAAATCCGGCCTGCATAACTGGTCATGGTTTCTGTGGCCGTACCCGGCCCTGAATCCGTCATCACCTTCACATAATCAAACGCCCGCATGAGATCGACACCGCGGATCAAAACCGCAATCGCAATCACCTTCGACATCATCGGCAAGGTCAGTTTGAAAAACGCCTGCACTGGCGTAGCCCCATCAATGGCAGCAGCTTCAAACGGCTCCTTCGGCAACGACCTCAGTCCGGCCAGCATGATCAACACCATGAACGGCGTCCATTGCCAGATCTCCGCCAGCAACACGCCCGCAAATGCCGTTCCGGGATTGCCGAGCATGCTGTAGCCCGGTGTTAAAATCCCCATGGCCATCAGCCCCTTTGCCAAAACGCCAAAGGAACCGTTGAGCATCAACAAAAACATCATGGCCGTCACGGCTGGTGGAATCACCAGCGGCAAAGTCATCATGGCCCGCATCACGCCATAACCCTTGCGGTCGGAATCCAGCAGCAGCGCAATCAACATGCCCAGCACAAGCTGGAAAAACAGGGCTATGCCTGTGTACATCAAGGTGTTCAGCAGCGCATCCCACATGCGCTCATCATGAAACACCTTGTTCCAGTTGAACAGCGGATCAAACACCAGTTTCCGCGTGGCAGCATTTTTTTTGTAGAGCGACGTGATGAAGGCTTCCACAAGCGGATAAATTCCAAACACCACCATCAAGGCAGAGGCAGGCAGTAACCAAGGCAACGGTGCCTCACTGGTAAACCAGCGCGGCAACCAGGGGCGACGCTGGGTTACAGCGCTCATGCGTTGGTCAACTGATCCAAACAGATCCTCCAGGACACACCATACACACTGTGAACTTTTGTTCATTCTTGGTTACAAGTGTTCCGACACGATAGAATCGGAATCGAACATCTGTCAATCAACTTCGAAAAACTTGTTGTGCGGTGCAATATGAAGCGCTTTGGAGAGGGTGCGTGCTTCGAGGCATCGCAAGAAGGCGATGCACCTCAGCAGGAGGAACACCGGCATTCCCTCACCCTGAGGCGCGAGCCCTTGCGAGCCTCGAAGGGCTGGTTGAGCGAGGAAAAACCCTACTTCCTTTTCCGCTTCGAAACCTTGGCCTCCGCCAGCGACGGCAATTCCCCATCCCGCCGCACTGGCGCAAACACGGCGAGTGTCGAGGCATCCTGCCCCTTCAAATCCGCCGCCTGCTTGCCATAAGACCCAAACCGTTTCAGCACCGATGTCATCTCGGACTCAGCCAGCACAACGGGCTTGCCCGCCAGCAAGGCCGCCCAATACTGGTGGCACAGCGCCTCAATCTCGCCAGCGCGCCACAGCGCCTGATCCAGATCCTTGCCGAAGCAAATCTGCCCGTGATTGGCCAGCAAACAACCGGAACGATCTGTCATCGCCTTCAACATGGTGTCGGACAAGGCCTGCGTGCCAAATTCCGCATAATCCGAAACCTTGAGCGACGAAGCCCCCACCACACCGATCATGTAATGAAACGGCGGTACGTCCTTCCGCAAACAAGCCATGGCGGTGGCATAAGTCGAATGCACATGCACAATGGCTTCAGCCTCAGGCCGCGCCTTGAAAATATCCATATGCATGCGCCATTCGGTGGAGGGGAAATAATCCCCGCGATATCCCCCCTCAAGGTCCATCTCGACGATATGCTCAGGCTTCATTTTTTTATACGGAATGCCTGACGCCGTGATCAGAAACCCCTCATCCGTCCGGACACTCACATTCCCGGAGGTACCCTGGTTGATGCCCTCTTCATTCATGGCCAGACAGGTTTTGATCACGGCCTTGCGCAGCTCGTGGTATTTGATCTTGCTCATGTGCATGTCTCCGGGTGAATGTGTGGACCAAGCTGTAACAGCGAAAAAGCCATTGCGTCCAGTGGGGCGGCCATGAATAATAGCCATGCGCTTCACGCTGGACAAAAATGACAAACGCCCAAGATCACATAATCCCGCGCGGCATTGCCGTGGTCGACGTCGGCTTTACCAACAGCAAGGTCATTCTTTACGATGCCGAGTTGAACATAGTGGCCGAGCGCAAAATCACCAGCCCGCACCACGATGGACAACACTACCGTGAAATTGATGTGGGACCAATTCTTGACTTTGCAGCCGCTGCCATTGTTGAGCTTGACGCCATCATACCCATCGACGCCGTCGTTCCCACAGCCCATGGCGCATGTATTGTCTGTTTGACGGCTGATGGTTCTCTTGCCATTCCCGTCATGGACTACATGTCAGAGCCAACGCCTGAAATTCTGGCCGACTATAAAACCCGAATGCCCGGCTTCGACGAATCCTATTCCCCCCTGCTGCCAATGGCCCTGATGCATGCCGTGCAACTTTTTTGGCAGCAAACTGTTCTCCCAGATGCCTTCGCCCAAACCGCAATCATTTTACCCCTGATGCAATTTATCGCCTTCGGTCTTGGTGGACGCGCAGTCTCCGAAGTCTCGTCCATGTCTTGCCAGTCCCACCTTGTCGATATGCGAACCAGCCAACCGTCTTCCATCAGCCGCATGCAAGGTTGGGACAAACTCTACGCACCGGTCGCCAAAGCCTGGGACGTGGTGGGAACATTCAAATCTAGCCTTCGAGGACGCGGCAACATCCTTGCTGGCGTTCACGACTCAAACGCCAACTTCCTGCGCTATCTCGCAGCCGGGCAGTCGCACTTTACCCTGCTTTCAACAGGTACCTGGATCATCGGTTTTGATACCGACGCCGACATGCTCAAACTCGATCACACAAGAGACATCGTAGCCAACAAATCCGTCTTTGGCAAAACCGTGGCCTGCTGCCGTTTCTTTGGCGGCAAAGAGTTTGAACTCATCGCCCATGGCGCAGCGGGCCAAGAGGCTTCGCTCAACGCGGTCATAAAACTGGTAGAACAAGGCACTTATACTTTACCCTCCTTCACCAATTCCGGTGGTCCCATGCCGGGAACAGGCGGCAAGGGCCGCTTCACAGGCCCAAACGCGACAACGCCGGAAGACCACGCCAGTCTCGCCTCACTCTATTGCGCCTTGATGGTGTCCGAATCCCTCGACGCCCTGCATTCCAGCCACACCGTGATTGTGGATGGCCCCTTCTCGCAGAACGACATCTTCCTGTCAGTAGTCGCCGCCCTGCGCCCGCAACAAACCATCATGGCCTCAGAAGCCCGCGATGGCACAGCGGCAGGTGCAGCCTGTCTGGCGCTCATGCAAGACAATCAATTGCCAAACATCAAAGTCGCAATGCGACACATAAAACCTGCCGTCATTGCAAATCTCACCGACTACCAAACCCGTTGGCGCGAGAGCGCTTAACCTTCACGCAACTTTCAAGGCGCATGATTTTCAGATTGTATGTGTGTGAGGTCGCGTCATGGATCGAATCCCAAACTTGAAGCCGGTTCATCCCAGGGTAGTCATCACCTGTCTGCCCGAGGGCACACAAGGTCTCGCCGCTGACATTCGAAAGCGCGGCAACATCCCCCTCGAACTCCGCCACCACGCCCTGCTCGAATTAAAGCCCCGAGACATTTCGCAGAACTGGAGAGAAACCGCCAAACTCCCGGCCCAGAAAATTGCAAGCCTGTCATGGCATCTGGCGCAAGACATTGCCGACGACGATGAACCGGAAAACCATGGTGACGAAGCCGCAGCCCTGTTCCTGTTGGCTCTGCGCCACAACCACGCCTCACTCGAACGCGCCCTCAACGGCTGCCGCATCACCTGGAACGACAAAGCCACTACCGAGAAAGTGGAATACCTGACCTGAACCCAAGCGGGCTGGACATCAACGGCTTCCAGTGATTGTCTGAATCAATGTCAGAAGCAGATCACGCAAAACCAAAAATGTCCGGCGCCGACTATGGCCGCTCCCTCACGGGGCTGGGCTTCAACCTGATCGTCAACGATCTGGAACGCGCAATCCACTTCGCAACCCAAGTGATTCAAGCCGAAGTGTTTTTCCGAACCGATGTCTTTGCCGCCATGACGCTTTCAGGCCAACACTTCATGTTCCACATCAACGACAGCTATCGCGGCAATGAACTCCACGCCACTCTGGTTTCGGACGCACCCCGCGGTGTCGGCATTGAACTCCGCTGCTACCACACTGACCCCGACGCGGCCGAAGCCCGTGCCCGAGCGGCAGGCTACACCGTGCTTGCAGGCGCACTGGACAAACCCCACGGCTTGCGCGAATGCATGATTTTGGACGATGCTGGTTTCGTCTGGATTCCTTCACGCCACTTGAGGCCTCATGCCAATTCTTGATCTGCCCAACGGCTATTACGAACTCCCCCCCGGCAAACTCGCCAACATCGCAACCTACATGGAGATGAAAGAACCACCCTCGCGGGTTCTTGCACCTTTCGCAGCGGACCTCGCATTGATACCCGTAGGCGATATGTCAACGTCAGACTATCGCGCCCACTTCAAGGCGGTTGGGCAAAACCTGCTGTGGTTCTCACGCCTGCTCATGTCCGATGAAAAACTGCAATCCGTTCTCGCCAATCCGGCAATTGATTCTTGCGTCTTCAAACGCGGCGACCAGATGCTGGGCCTTCTCGAATTGAATTTCGAGGACATGGCAAATTGTGAACTGGCCTTCTTCGGGCTTTTGCCAGAGGCTGTTGGCAACGGCCTTGGCCGCATGCTGATGGATGAAGCCATCCGCCGCGCCTTCGCCAAACCCATTGGGCGCATCTGGCTGCACACCTGCACGCTGGATCATTCCGCAGCCTTGCCATTTTACCTGCGCTCCGGCTTCACCCCCTACGCCCGTTTGGTCGAAATCCACGACGACCCGCGCCTGCAAGGAAAACTGCCTTTGGATGCAGCACCGCAGGTGCCCGTGTTAACCTGACGTCAAGCATGATGAACCGGCTTTGCGCTTCCTTAACGGCTGGGCTGGCAATGTGGTGACCGAACCACCAACAGGCCTTGTAACCCCCCACATGTTTTCGCTGTTCACGTCCATCGGTCCTGAAATTCCACTCTCGCTTTTGCTGATGGGGTTGTTGGGATTGCGCGCCAAAGTCTGGCCAAAAGCCAGTGTCTTCATCACGACAACACCAGAAAAGCTTTTTGGCCTGATGGATGTGGTTGACGGCAAGACAGAAGACTGGGGGCGTACCACAACGCACACCAAAATGCTTGATGATGGCGGCCATATCTTCCGCAAAACCTATTCGACAACCCTGACCACGGGGGTGGCTAAAACCTCCTCGGCCCTGTTTTCCATTCGCACGAGGCAAGCGCCGCACTTCCTCGTGGTCCAACGTGAGGGACTGGAAGGCAAAAGCCTGAACAATGAACTGCTGAGCCAGCGCTATGACATGGCCCCCGAACGGGACGGTACCCGCCTGACCATGACCTATGAATGGGGACCGCGTCCCTTGCTGGCCCAACTTCTCGCAAGAGCCGATCTCTGGGGTGGTGCCTATCGCCTGAAAGCCTTGGCCGAACGTGGCGTTGCTGACGATCTTCCCTTCCAGGTCATTTCAGCCGGTGTTGCCGTGTTGACCGGGGCACTTTCACTGGTCGCATTTTCATTTTTACTGGGTTGGATAGTTGCAGCGCTTTTGATTGTCGCCCTGTTCATCCACGAGTTTGGGCATCTCCTGGCCTATCGCATGATGGGGCAACCTTGGGGGCGCATGCTGTTTTTGCCGTTCCTGGGGGCCATTGCCCTGCCCCGCCTGCCCTTTGACAGCCAGGGCCAATCCGTGTTTGCAGCACTCATGGGGCCGGGCTTCTCATTTCTGCTCGCCGCCGTCTGTACCCTGCACACGATCAACAGCGCGCTCACAGGCACAAATCCAAATGGCTATGTTGTCGCATTGGGTTTTGTGGTCACGGCCCTGAATTTGTTCAACCTCCTGCCCGCAGAACCGCTCGATGGGGGCGTCGCCTTGCGCTCTGTGCTTGGCAAGATCATGGGAAAACATGCGCGCTACGGTCTCATGACTGTAGGCCTGATCATTGCTGCCGTAGGCGTGATCTACTCACAAATGATATTGCTGATTTTTGCGGGCATGGCCATCCTGTTCAATTTCAGGGATCGAAAGATTGATCCCGGATTGTCGTCGCTCTCCAGCCTGCAGGTGTCAATTTCGCTGGTGTGTTATGTCAGCTTGGCCACAGCCTATATCACGATGTTCATGTTCTATTGGGATCCTCAACTCGCAGCTTGACAATGGACTGGCAGATGGACTTGACCATCGCCCATGACACCTTTGCCCATGACAATGATCGAGGACTATAACACAAGGCTGCGTGAGGGGTCCCTTCATCCCGACCCGTCCCAGGCCATTGTCGCCATGTCACTGTCAGCGCTGGCAAAGCGGCTTTCCGCCACACCTGTGGTCAAACCCGGTTTCCTTTCAGGATTTTTCGGTAACAGGCCAATTCCGCCCAACGGCATTTACATCTATGGTGATGTGGGTCGCGGCAAGACCATGTTAATGGATCTGTTTTTCGGGCATGTGCAGGGTTGGCCTAAACAGCGCATCCACTTTCATGCTTTCATGCAGGACATCCACAAGGCCCGCGCCAAACAGAAAACCATTGAACAGATCGCCGATCAGTTTGCAACCGACGCAAAGCTGCTCTGTCTTGATGAAATGCAGATTGTTGATATTGCCGATGCCATGATCATCGGACGACTGTTCGAGGCCATGCACGCACGTGGCGTGGTGCTGGTGACCACGTCCAATCTCCCGCCGGACCTGCTTTACAAAGACGGCCTCAATCGTGATTTGTTTCTGCCCTTCATCGACAAGCTGAAGCAGTCACTGGATGTGATATCGCTCGACTCCCTGAAAGACTACCGCCTTGGCCGCATGAAGGGCCGCGATACCTGGCTCCAGCCCGATGTAGAGTGGACGCAATCCGAATTCGGTGAAATGTGGCTGGAACTGACTGACTCCGCTGATGACCGCAGCGTGGAACTCGACGTATTGGGCCGCAAACTCCACGTACCCTTCGCTGTCCATGGTTGCGCCAGCTTTGATTTTGACGATCTGTGCCGCGAGCCGCTGGGACCACCTGACTATCTCGCCATCGCCCGCAATTTCCGAACTGTTTTCATGCGCATCGTGCCTGTTTTCAAACCACATGAACGCAACGAACTCAAACGCTTCATCCTGATGATCGACACATTCTACGACGCCGGAACCCGCCTTGTGGCCTTGGCCGAAGCGCCACCCGATAAAATCTGCCCGAAAAAGCTCTACAGCATCGAATTCGCCCGCACCTTGTCGCGCCTCAAGGAAATGCAATCTGCGTCATGGTGGGGCAAGACCATTGTTGACACTTGAAGCCGTCTTGCAACAGGTCTAGACACACGTCGATTTCGCAATGCAACATGCCGCAAAAAGCGGCTGGACGGAGAGTGTAATGGCGCGCAAGAAAATCGCTTTGATTGGTGGTGGCATGATTGGTGGCACGCTGGCCCACCTTGCAGCCCTCAAGGAACTCGGCGACATCATGATTTTCGATATCGCTGAAGGCTTGCCGCAAGGCAAGGCGCTGGACCTCTCACAATCCGGCGGCGTTGAAGGCTTTGACGCCAAACTGCGCGGCACCAATTCTTATGAAGCCATTGCCGGAGCCGATGTCTGCATTGTCACAGCAGGCGTGCCAAGAAAGCCCGGCATGAGCCGCGATGATCTTGTCGGCATCAACCTCAAGGTCATGAAGGCCGTCGGCGAGGGTCTGAAAGTCCATGCGCCAAATTCTTTCGTGATCTGCATCACCAATCCGCTTGATGTGATGGTCTGGGCGCTGCAAAAATTCTCCGGCATCCCCACCAACAAATTGATCGGCATGGCGGGCGTTCTCGACTCAGCCCGTTTCCAGCATTTCCTCGCCGAAGAATTCAACGTCTCGGTCAAGGACGTCAACGCCTTCGTCCTCGGCGGCCACGGCGACACCATGGTGCCGCTCACACGCTATTCGTCCGTCGCAGGCATTCCCGTCCCCGACCTCATCAAGATGGGCTGGAGCACACAGGAAAAAATTGACCAGATCGTGCAACGCACCAGAGACGGCGGTGCGGAAATCGTCAACCTGCTGAAAACCGGTTCCGCCTATTATGCGCCCGCCTCCGCAGCCATCGCCATGGCCGAAGCCTACCTCAAAGACTACCGCCGCGTTCTGCCCTGTGCAGCCTATCTCAACGGCGAATATGGCGTGAAGGGAACCTATGTCGGTGTGCCTGTGGTCATCGGTGAAAACGGTGTGGAACGCATCGTCGAAGTGGCACTGGACGAAACCGACAAAGCCGGATTCCAGAAATCCGTAGACGCCGTGAACGGATTGATGGCGTCAGCCAAAACCCTGGCACCCGAATTGGCATAAACCTAACCCTCTCCCTTTACGGGAGAGGGTGATTTGCAAAGCAAATCGGGAGAGGGAAGTGTCAAGGTCTTAAACACTCCTCTCCCGCTTCGCTAACGCTCAGCACCCTCTCCGGCAAGCGGAGAGGGACAGACGAACGAGGACTTCCCATGAACATCCACGAATACCAAGCCAAAGCCGTTCTCCGTGAATTCGGAGTAGCCACCGGAAAAGGCGCCCCCGCCTTCACCGTCGATGAAGCCGTGAAAGTCGCAGAATCCCAACCCGGCCCCGTCTGGGTGGTGAAAGCCCAAATCCACGCCGGGGGCCGCGGCAAGGGTGGTGGGGTCAAAGTCGTGAAGTCCCTGGCCGATGTGAAAACCGAGTCCGCCCGCATCCTCGGCATGACTCTGATCACGCCTCAAACCGGTCCCCAAGGCAAACTCGTCCAGCGCCTCTACATCGAAGAAGGCACGGCCATCGCGCGGGAGCTTTATCTCTCGATCCTGGTCGACCGTGAAAATTCCCGCATCGCCTTCATCGTCTCCACCGAAGGCGGCATGGACATTGAAGCCGTCGCCCACGACACGCCGGAAAAAATCGCAACCATCCACGTCGATCCCGCCGCAGGCTACCAGCCCTTTATCGGCCGCCGTATCGCATCTGCCCTCAAACTCGAAGGCGACCTCGTCAAGCAATGCGTGAAGATGATGGGCCAGCTCTACAAAGCCTTCACCGACAAAGACATGAGCCTGCTCGAAATCAATCCGCTGGTGGTCACCAAAGACAATCAACTGGTCGCCCTCGACGCGAAAGTAAACTTCGATTCCAACGCCCTCAATCGCCACCCCGAAATCGTCGAACTGCGCGACCTCTCGGAAGAAGACCCGAAGGAAATCGAAGCCTCGAAATATGACCTCTCCTATGTGGCGCTGGACGGCACCATCGGCTGCATGGTCAATGGTGCCGGCCTCGCCATGGCCACCATGGACATCATCAAACTCTATGGTGCTGAACCCGCGAATTTCTTGGATGTCGGCGGCGGTGCCACCAAGGAAAAAGTAACAGCCGCCTTCAAGATCATCACCGCCGACCCAAAAGTAAAAGGCATCCTCGTCAACATCTTCGGCGGTATCATGAAATGCGACGTGATCGCCGAAGGCGTGATCGCAGCCGTGAAAGATGTGGGGCTGAAAGTGCCACTGGTGGTGCGGCTTGAAGGCACCAACGTGGAACTGGGCAAAGCCATCATCAAC
>JAYUVC010000243.1:0-2743 GCA_043754325.1 Hyphomicrobiales bacterium | reverse complement strand
GACGGCTTGTCGGAATGCAGGGTAATTTTATATTCGGAAATCGGTGTTGCCACCACTTCCTCTTTTTTCACTTCTGCATAGCTATAGGCAGGCGCATGCGGGGCGATATATTTGCCATCAACCACAAACTCGACAAGGTTGGCAAATTCAACTTCGAAAATATCGCGTTGAACTGTTCCTTGCGCAATCTGTGCCGCAAATGAGCCACCAATCTGGCCACCATGCGCGAGATATTCCAGAATCTTGCCGGCCGACACGCCAAATTCACTGGCAGCGGTAACAAGATCAACATCACGCTCATAACGATTGGAAAGCGCATTCACCGGCTCGCCATCGCTCTGATGCTTGAGTTTGGGATCAATACCCGCCTTGATTTCAGCACTGATGAAACGCTTGCGGTCATTTTCGATGAGCTTGTTCATATCCTCTTTTTCAGGATAGAGCGCCTTCACCGCTTCACGCGCGTCAGCTGGCAACAGGCGATTGTCTGCTATATGATGCAATACTTCGTCTGTCGCGTTCTTCATGCCCTGGTCATGGCAACCCATGCAGGAAATACCATTGGTCACCGCCAGATCCTTGCGCGAAGGATCACGCACGATATTGGTTGGGCCCTTGTCCAACTGCTTTCCCGCAGCGTTATTCAGGTAGTAAGCTTGAAAGCCGTTGGGCAGGCTGAAAATCGATTCCCCCCCATCATGCTTGAACGCAAAATCGTCGCCATAGCTGTAATCACTGCCGAACACACCTTCAGGCCCAAGCGGGAATTCCATGAGATTTTGCCGCGTAACCGTTCCGCCAAAGTCATAAGATGTCCAGAAATAGCCTGTTGAAATCGGATGACGTTCAATCATGCGATTGTTGGCACTGACGCCGGAATGTTTGAAGGCGGCGCGTTTGGCGATATATTTGCGGATGTTCGCAAAAACATCGACGCCGACTTTTTCTTCAAGTTGCTGCACTGTATTGGGCAAGCCCAAAATCACGTCATAAAGCGGTGGCCGCGCGCCAAAGAACGCCAGCCAGTCCGCACGCACATAAGGAATATCGGTGTGGGTTGAATGGGTCAGTGAATCATACTGGCTGTCAAACGGACGCACACCATAGGGATAGTGCGAAATGATTTCTTCCCACAATTCCGGCGTCCAGTTCAGATCGTCAAGATTGAAACGAACAACCACGCCTTCTTCACCGATGATACTGTCTTCAAGCGTGATCACATCTGAGTTCGTCGACAATGAGTTCAACAGCTTGATGGCACCTTGGCGAAAGATTTCCATTTCTTCATCAGAGGCACAGGACGCCTTGAGGTTGGAAAGCGACAGATAGCGCGTATTGGCACGCCGGTGCTCCGGCAAGCTGCCCAGATCCTGGTACATGACATTGACCAGATCCTTGTAGGGCATTTCATAAGGCTTGCACTGGCTTTCACCCTGCTTGCCTTCCTCCATGATCCATTCCCGCAGAATGTTGATCTCTTCAGCCGATGGAGTTGGTTTTTCGTAATCGCCTTCCTGATAAACATCATACGGCATCTGCTTGTTTGCCAACACCTGGAACATTGGCGAACCATCGGGGTTGCCCGGCAAGATGCGCTTTGGATTGCTGGCCAATTCCTGCAGCTGCAACACGTCACCAAAACCCTTGGCAGGCTTTTCACGCTTCACCAGCTTTCCAGCCTGGTGGCAACGGGCGCAGTGCTTGTCCAGCACCGCTTGCGCCTTCGTCTCAATGTCGTTGGCGGGTTTATACATGACAGGTGTCGCCGTCTCATCGGCAAACACGGGGTGACCGATGCAGAAAAGCGCGGCCACGGAAACCAGTAAATGGGTCTTCAACAACGAATGTGCCACGGAAACCTCCCGGCTGTAAAAGTAATGATTCCGGCTCTCGCCGCTGCCCCGCTGTTGAAACTTGACGCGGACTCGTACCCGCCGTCAACCGGAAACTATTCGGTCAACTTTGGTGCGTCGCATTTCATCAGCTTGCCGGGCTAACATGACAAATTCATTGTGAATGTGAACTGAACAACACACCGCGGCTGGTGTTCAGAAAAACCAAAGGATGGTGGGCGCAGTAGGCCCGGCTAAAAGCCCGATCCACTCACTCAAACCGGACAAAAGCGCCCGCACCCCACCTATTGTTCTGAAACGGAAAATTTCACAGGCTCCCTTACCGCAAAGCGGTTCAAGTTCTGGGACCCGTGGCTTGCCTCAGCAACGTTCCATAGAGGAGCGTCTGAGTTCATTGGGCCTTGCGCCTATGGCAATAAAAAAACTCTGTGACGTGTTGGAAATGGTTGTCGCCGCTTCAAAAGTGGTGGGCCGCAAAGCGCATGATGCCAACGCCCGTCCAACTGATCACGATGTTATTGCCCGATTCCTGAAAGAGTGTACGGGAAGCCATGCCTTAAGCAATGTGCAGGGCAGGCCGTTCTATAAGCTGTACGTCGCATGGTCGAATGCGACTGGTTTGGTGACCTTGGGTCCGCAACCTTTCAGCCGTGCTTTGCAGGACCATGGCATTCGCCGCAAGAAATCATCAGGCATTTATTACCTGGGCTTGTTTGCCACGAAGGTGGTTGCCGACTTTGCAGGAAAGGATTTTGGCCATGATAATCCGAAAAAGTCTTAAGTCCCTCCCATTTGGGAGGGACACATTTCAGCCTCCCGTTCTGCAAGCGTTTGAAAACACTGGCATTGGGAGGCACTGGGAGGCACGGGAATGAGTCGTGGGGTCGGTG
>JAYUVC010000242.1:0-24279 GCA_043754325.1 Hyphomicrobiales bacterium | reverse complement strand
GTCGCTTCTCCTCTGGAGAAGCTGCCCGAAGGGCTGATGAGGTCCCTTTGCCACACTCTCAATCCTTCCGCCTCAACCCCAAACCCTTCTCCACCGCATCCTTGCCAAATTTGTTGCGTATCGCGTCAATCGCCAGTTCCGCCTTTGTCTGTGCCGTCTGCCTCACATCCAGCGTTTGATAATCCTCATGCGTGGCCATTTGCAGATTGGATATTCCCACCCCGATCAGGCGAAACACCGGCCCCACAGCTTCCCTCAACAACAGCGGATGGGCCACGTCATAAATCCGGTGAGCCAGTTGGGTCGCGTCCTTCAGGGATTGCGAGCGCGTGCGGTTTTTGAAATCCCTGGTTTTGAGTTTCAGCGTCACGGTGTGGCCTTCAACGGCTTCTGACTTGGCGCGTCTCGCCACCTTTTCACTGAGTTGCCAGAGTATGGCAGACAATTCTCCGACGTCTGAAATATCAGTGTTGAACGTGGTCTCGGCACTGATGGATTTTGACTCGTCGTCGGTGTCCACACTGCGCATGTCCTCGCCGCGTGACAGGTAATACAGCCGCGAGCCCATGGAACCGTAACGCGCCATCAGGTCGTTGCGCTCCATTGTTTGCAGTTGTCCGATCAGATGAATGCCATCGCCGTTGAGCTTGTCCTGAAATGCCTTGCCAACCCCCCAGATCATGCCGACAGGTTTCGACGCCAGAAAGGTTTTTGCTTCAGCTTTGCCAATCACCGAAAAACCGCGCGGCTTTTGCAGATCGGACGCTACTTTTGCCAGGTATTTGTTGGGGGCCAGTCCCACTGACGCTGTGATGCCGATTTTTGCAATGATGTCGTTGATGAGCTTGGCCAAGGTTTTGGCAGGTATTTGGCCGTGCAGTTTTGTGGTGCCGGTCAAATCCAGAAAAGCTTCGTCAATCGATATCGGCTGCACGGCGGGTGTCACTGCCAACATCAAATCGCGCACCTGTTTTCCAACGGCTACATATTTCGCCATGTCGGGCTTGATGACCACGGCATCAGGTGCCAGCTTCAACGCCTTGAACATGGGCATCGCAGAACGCACACCGCGAATGCGGGCGATGTAGCAGCACGTCGAGACCACGCCGCGGGTGCCACCGCCGACGATCAACGGCACGTCGGCAAAGGCCGGATTGTCACGTTTTTCAACAGCGGCGTAGAAGGCGTCACAATCGATATGGGCGATGGAGAGTTGGTGCAGTTCAATGTGGCGCAGCAGGCGGGGGGAGCGGCACTTCAGGCAACGTTGTTCACTGGCTGCGGTATCAGCAAGGCAATCGCGGCAAAAGCCGGGTGGTGGAGCATCGTTCACCGGATGTTCTTAGCGCGAATTTGTGCCGCGCCTAAGTGGTTTATCGCAACAGTTCTTCAATATGCCGCCGTGCATCATTCCATTCCCCCGTCGTGTGTGACACGAACTCGAATGGCTGGTGCAGCTTCGAAAATCTTTCATCATGCAGGAAATGCACAATCTTTACTTCCGGCGCAAATTCAAACGATGACTTCACAAAACTCGGACTGTCATCCACAAACACCTTTGGCCCGGTTGTGCGACCCGACAGATGTTTGATAGCCGGACCCTTCGGGCCAGAATTGGTGATGACCGGAAAGGGCAGGCCGTGCTTTTTCAAGTTGATGATGCGCTTGTCGCGGGCATGGTGCGGCAGGTTGGTGAGCATCACCACTGTGGCCTGATCAGACAGGGCTACAAGCGATGCAACTGCCCCTTCGATGTCTTCCATGTGTTCTGTTTGCTCGATGAAATAATCGTCAATCAGCTTTGCCACATGTTCGGACGGCATGGCGGCGCGGGTATGACGGTGCAGCACGCTGCCGTTCAGCACAAAACTGTCGGCCTCCAGCACATGGTCCATGCGGGCCAGCACAGCGTCAAAGCCCCTCAGAAAATGCACAACCACGTCATCGACATCGCAAATGATCAGGGGGAGCGTTGCATGCACGTCCAAGGCGGCGAGTTGGGTTTTTGTAAAGGGGTCAATCATGGGAAAATCCGGGAAGTTTTGAGCGGGCAATCATAATGGCTTCGGGTTTGAGATTGTGTTCGGCGGTGAAAGCCAACAGTTCCGGCTCATCCTGTAGCAGGAAATCCAATAGGAAAGCCTGAAAGGAGGGGTCGGTGAGGCGCTGCGTCAATTCGCTCTGTCCCATGCCGGAGAGGTTGCAGAAATCACCGAGTTTCTCGTCGTTCGATGCGAGATAAGCCATGTATAACAATGCAATATTGCTGGATATTTCAGTATTTTGCGGCGTTTTTGGACGCACCCTGTTCTCCAATGGTTAACCAGCTGCGTTTGAATTGACGCGGTGTTTAATGAGTTGGTTACCGCTCATAAGGCAAAACCTCCCAAAGAATAAGTGGAATCAGCGTTTCGCCCGGATTCCCGTGCAACTTTCTGGAGCCCAAATGGATTATAGCAGACCCACCGAAGCGCCGCCTGAGGAAGTTTCCGGAAGCACAGTGCCCATGCAAAAAACAGTTCTCGTGGTTGAAGACAATGAACTGAACATGAAACTGTTCAACGACTTGCTGGAAGCCCATGGTTACCGCGTGGTGCAAACCCGTGACGGGCTTTCGGCGCTTGACATGGCGCGGAAGCACAATCCTGACCTTATTCTCATGGACATCCAGTTGCCTGAGGTGTCGGGCATCGAAGTTACCAAGTGGCTGAAAGAAGACGACCAGTTGCGCCGCATTCCCGTGATTGCTGTCACCGCCTTCGCCATGAAGGGGGATGAACAGAAAATCCGTGAGGGTGGCTGTGAAGCCTATATCTCCAAGCCCATCTCGGTGATGAGCTTTCTGCAAACCATTGACGGATTCCTGAAAACAAAAACATGACAGCCCGCGTCCTTGTTGTTGACGACATACTGGCCAATGTGCGGCTTCTTGAAGCCAAGCTGACGGCTGAATATTTCGATGTGGTCACAGCCATGAACGGGCTTGATGCACTGGAAGCCATTCAGCGCACCAAGCCTGATATCGTGTTGCTTGACGTGATGATGCCTGGAATCGACGGCATTGAAGTTTGCAAACGCATCAAGGCTGATGCCGCCACCCAGCATATTCCCGTTGTCATGGTAACGGCGCTGGACCAGCCGGAAGACCGCGTGCGTGGTCTTGAAGCCGGTGCCGATGATTTTCTGACAAAGCCCGTCAACGACATTTCGCTGTTCTGCCGCATCAAGAGTCTGGTGCGCCTGAAAATGCTGACCGATGAATTGCGCGTGCGCTCTGATACGGGCGGCACGATTGGCGGTATCATTGCGCGTGAAGATTTCCGCGACAATGACGGCGATGGCCGGATCCTGCTGGTCGACCCGCGTGAATCATCATCGGAGCGGATTATTGCTTCCTTCGAAAACAAGCATCGCGTGACGCGCGTTTCGGGACACCAGCAGGCCATTGACGCGGCACAGGATGGCGTCAACCCGTTTGAGCTGGTGATCGTCAGTTTTGACAGTGAGCATTACGACGGCTTGCGCCTGTGCTCGCAGTTGAAGTCAACCGAGGCCACGCGGCAAACGCCAGTTCTGATCATTGTCGATCCTGACAACCAGCCTGGCCTGTTGCGAGCACTTGACATGGGTGTGAATGACTACCTGTTGCGTCCCGTAGATCGCCAGGAGCTGAAAGCCCGGGTTTCCACGCAGATCAAGCGCTACCGCTATACCGAGCGGTTGCGCGCGTCGGTGAAGGCGTCAATCGAAATGGCCATCACTGACCCGCTGACGGGTCTTTACAATCGCCGCTACCTTGAAACCCATCTCAATCATTTGATCGAGCACTATATCAACCGCGGCAAGGCCTTGTCGGTTGTTGCGGTGGACGTGGATTTCTTCAAGGCCATCAATGATACCTATGGCCACGATATCGGCGACAAGGTGTTGCAGGAATTGTCCGTGCGGCTGAAAGCCAACACCCGCAGTGTGGACCTGTGTTGCCGGGTCGGTGGTGAAGAGTTCATCATGGTGCTGCCCAATACCGCAACTGAGCTGGCAAGCCGCATTGCCGAACGCCTGCGTCGTTCCGTGGCGTCCAAGTCTTTTGAATGCGGTATGAACCAACCTGTGCCCGTCACCATTTCGGTGGGCGTGGCAGCTTTGAACGGTGCCGATGACACACTGGAAAAACTGCTGAAACGCGCTGACCAAGCGCTCTATTCCGCCAAACGCGAGGGCCGGAACCGTGTGGTCATCGCGGCTTAGGGTGAGTTTCGCGGGCATCCCAAAATCAACCCTTGCTATTCCCCGCAAATCCCCCCATATGGCAATTATCGATTTGAGGCCATCTGGCTTGTCATCGCGCTCGTAACTGCAAGTGCAATAGACCTCTCCCTTATTTCCAATAGATCGATAGGCCGAACCGGGTGTTTTATCCGGGGCGGATTGTTTGCACTTGAAAGGATTATGACATGGCAACAGGAACAGTAAAGTGGTTCAACACCCAAAAAGGTTTTGGATTTATTGAACCAAGCGACGGCACGAAAGACGTGTTCGTACACATCAGCGCAGTGGAAAAAGCTGGCATGCGCGCCCTCAATGAAGGCCAGAAGGTCAACTACGACCTGACCGCTGACAAGCGCACGGGCAAGTCTTCTGCCGACAACCTTCAGGCTGTCTAAGACGAATTTTCGTTTCAAGTCCCGCGAGCCACGGATGTACTGGTGGCGGGCAGAAGCGAATGGTGAAGTGCCGGGGAATTTTTTCCGGCACGAACTCCCCCCTCTTTAAGTCTGCCACGGCAGAAAAGGATTTCATGCGTATTCTCGTTCGCGACAACAATGTTGAGCAAGCCCTCCGCTTCATGAAAAAGAAGATGCAGCGTGAAGGTCTGTTCCGTGAACTGCGCATGAAAGAAGCTTTCGAAAAGCCGTCAGAAAAACGCGTCCGCGAACATGCGGAAGCCATTCGTCGCGCACGCAAAGCCGAACGCAAGAAGCTGCAACGCGAAGGCGTGCTGCCAATGCCAAAACCAAAGCCACGCCCCGAACGCAAGGGCAGCCCATTCCCGTCCACAACAGGCGGTGCTGCTGCACCAGCAACTGGTACAACCGGTCGTTACTGAGTTTCAAATTCAGCACAAAAAACAACCCCGGTGATGAGCCGGGGTTTTGTTTTGGGGTGAGGCCCCCATCGCCCTTCGGGCACTTCCCCAACAAGTTGGGGAAGGGCTCGCAGTAAGTCCTCCCACTATGACGTCGAGGGAGGTAGCAGCAACAAGTTCTTCCCCAACTTGTTGGGGAAGTGCCCGAAGGGCGATGGGGGCCTTTCTAAGCCACCAACGTCGCCGCATCGACATAAGCATATCCAAGGTCATCGGCCACAGCCTTGTATGTCACATGGCCTAAAGCCACATTTAAACCTTGGCGCAGATGCACGTCGTCGGACAACGCCCTCTTCCAACCCTTGTCCATGATCGCCAAACCAAACGGCAGTGTTGCATTGTTCAGCGCATAGGTTGAGGTCCGCGCCACGCCGCCCGGCATATTCGCCACGCAATAATGAATGACGTTATCGACAACATAAGTCGGCTCGGCGTGAGTCGTGGCTTTCGACGTTTCGGCACAACCACCCTGGTCAATGGCAACATCAACCAAAACCGATCCCGGCTTCCAGTCTTTCAGCATAGCCCGCGTAATCAACTTTGGCGCAGCGGCACCGGGAATCAGCACGCCACCAATCACCAGATCAGCCTGCGCACATTCCTCTTCCACTGCACCTTGCGTGGAATAGATCGTCTTCAACTGTGTTCCAAACCGCGCGACCAGCTCTTCCATCCGGTCTGTGGATTTTTCGATGATTGTCACATCAGCGCCAAGGCCAAGCGCCATGGCCGCCGCATTGGTGCCGACAACACCACCACCCAGAATCACCACCTTCGCAGGCGACACGCCGGGCACACCGCCGAGCAATACACCGCGACCACCTTGCGCTTTTTCAAGACAATGTGCGCCGGACTGCACCGACATGCGCCCCGCCACTTGTGACATTGGTGCCAGCAACGGCAAACCACCACGCGCACTGGTTACCGTTTCATAGGCAATGCAAATCGCACCTGAAGCCACAAGGTCTTTTGTCTGGTCCGGGTCCGGTGCGAGGTGCAAATAGGTGTAAAGGATTTGTCCCTCATGCAACATCTTCCGCTCTGCGGGTTGCGGCTCCTTCACCTTGACGATCATGTCGGCCTTGGCGAAAATCTCGTCAGCCGCTGCAACAATCGTTGCACCGGCCTTTCGATAGTCATCATCCGACGAGCCAATGCCTTGCCCGGCATTCGCCTGTACCATTACCTTGTGACCATGCCGCACAGCTTCATTGACCGATGTCGGCGTCATGCCAACACGATATTCATGGTTCTTGATTTCTTTTGGTACGCCGACGAGCATTTTCTTTTTCCTTTGGTTGCGTGCCAGAACTCTAGTCCAATTCCGCTGAAATGAAATTCCGCAAAAAGGCCTGCCAATCGCACATCAATTGAATATAATTCTGGAATATGCCACTATCTTGCAATGAAATCCGAAGATATCGACCGAACCGACAAAATCATCCTCACGCAGTTGCAGCGCCACGGCAACATGGCGCTGGCGGAACTGGCCGAAAAAGTTGGCCTCTCCGCCTCATCCTGCCACCGCCGCGTCAAGTTGCTGGAGCAAAAGGGCATCATCACGGGATACAGCGCCGCACTTGATCGCAAAGCCCTCGGCCTCACCAATGAATTTTTCGTCGAAGTGTCATTGGCCGCACAAACCGAAGAAGCCTTCAAAAAATTTGAGAAAGCCGTGCAAAGTGTCGTGGAAATTCTCGAATGCCATTTGATGAGCGGCCAGTTCGACTATCTGCTCCGCGTCATCGCCAAGGACGCTGAAGACTACGAACGCATCCACCGCACCAAACTGGCCAGGCTGCCGGGAATACAGCGCATCCAGTCATCGCTCGCCCTGCGCACGGTGAAGGATTGGGCCGGGTACCCCCTTCTTTAACATGCAAGGCTTGAATTTGCACAGGCGTGAAGTTCGTGTAAGCGAAGCCTGCGATGACGGATATCCGACAGACTGACAATGCCCAGCGCTTGCCTTCCACGGGCAAGGCAGGGCCGGTGTTTGCAGGCCAGGTGCGGTTTGAAGCAGTGAGTTACGTGACCCGCGGCAAACAGATTGTCGCTGATATTGATCTTACGGCAAATTCCGGAAAAATTGCCTGCCTGCTTGGACCATCGGGTTGTGGCAAAACCACATTGCTGCGCCTGGCCGCCGGAATATTGCGCCCGACACAAGGCCGCATTCTGCTTGATGACTTTGAAATTGCCGGACCATCGCGATTCGTCGCTCCGGAAAAACGCAACATTGGCCTGGTGTTCCAGGACTTTGCCCTGTTCCCGCATATGACGGCAGAAGAGAACGTGGCCTATGGCCTCTATGCGCTGCAACGTCCTGAAGCCTTGCGCGTTGCCGCCCTTGCTTTGGAGCGCGTGGGTCTGGGTCATGCGACCAAGCGTTACCCCACGTCGCTTTCAGGTGGAGAACAGCAGCGGGTGGCCTTGGCCCGCGCCATTGTGCCGCGCCCGCAGGTGGTTTTACTGGATGAACCTTTTTCAGGTCTCGACCAGCGCCTGAAAGAAAGTGTGCGCGAGGAGACTCTGGCGCTTTTACGCGAAACCCGGGCGACGGCCCTGTTGGTCACCCATGATCCGGATGAAGCGCTGGCCTTTGCTGATACAATCCATGTGATGGATGCAGGCCGGATCGCCCAGAGCGGTTTGCCGGATGATTTGATCCACCGTCCCAACAGCCGCACAGTGGCAAGGTTTTTCCGGAACTATAACAGTTTCAGTGCTGTGGTCAGCAAGGGCATGGTGGCAACGCCACTGGGCAACCTTGCCGCTGACCGCTTCAGGGACGGCACAAAGGTTGATGTGATGATCGCACCCAACGCCATCAGACTGACGCAGGGACATGTGGCCACAATCGTCGAAAACCGTGACCTTGGCGTCATGCGGCGTGTCTTGGTGCGGCTGCACAGCAATGACCAACTGCTGTTGATCCATACCGGTCACCTTGGAATGGGTGAGGTTGGGCTTGCCTTGACCGGGCAGGATACCCACATCTTTGCAAACGATGTCCAATCCGTAATGTGATGGGCGGTTGCGGCGGCTTTGGCTTTCTGCGATAACTCGACGTTCACGGTGCCGGATGCGGCGCAGATACAAATTCAGGAGTGAGTGACATGGGTGGCTTTTCGTGGTGGCATTGGGTTATTTTGCTGGTCGTTGTGCTGGTGTTGTTTGGCGGCAAGGGCAAGGTCTCTGATCTGATGGGCGATGTTGCAAAGGGTATCAAGAGCTTCAAAAAAGGCCTGGCTGATGAACCGACAGAAGCTGCGGCGGCTGAAGCAAAATCTCTGGCCAATGACGGTGGCGAAGCTGTCAAGCAGGCTCCCGACAAGGTCAAGAGCTGAGCTGCTGAACGCTTCAGGCGGATTGATCAACCATGTTTGACTTCGGCGTCGGCTATTCCGAAATGTTCGTGCTTGCGATTATCGCGGTCATTGTCATTGGCCCAAAAGACCTGCCGAAAGTCTTGCGTAGTTTTGGCCAGTTCATGCGCAAGGCCAAGGGCATGGCGCGTGAGTTTCAGGGCCATGTCGATTCCGCCATGAAAGATGCAGGCGTTGACGGCTTGAAGAAAGACTTGTCCGAAATGAAATCGGCCATGTCAAACTCCGTTTCGGCTCCCGGTGGTGTGGTCGGCGCGGCAATACTATCGCCGTCTTCTTCATACGCCTTGTCCTCATCGCAAAAAGACTTTGAAAGTTTTTTCGGATCGACTGGCGCTGAAGGCGAAACCCGCGTGGCTGGTACCAAGGTCGCGTCAAATCCATGAGCAAGAACGAAATCGACGCTTCGGAAGCGCCGTTGATGGATCACCTGATGGAGCTGCGCTCCCGTCTTGTCTGGTCGGTGGCGGGGTTTGCGATTGCGTTTATCGTGAGCTTCTATTTCTCGTCGGACTTGCTGGCCCTGCTGATCAAACCCTTCAAATGGGGCACGGGCGCCGACGTCAGCCTGATCTCGATCAAACTGCTGGGCGTGTTTCTGGTCAAACTCAAAATCGCCATGTTCGGCGGCATGTTCATCGCGTTTCCGCTGATTGCCACGCAGATGTACCGTTTCATGGCTCCGGGATTGTACAAAAATGAGCGGCAGGTGTTGGCACCCTACCTTTTTGCAACGCCGGTGTTTTTTGTGCTTGGCGCAGCGCTGGTTTATTTCTTCCTGTTGCCTGTGGCGATCAAGTTCTTCTACTCACTTGCGGCAGGTACGGGGTCGGACGGGCATGCCGGAATTCTATTGATGCCAGACGTCGAGGCCTATCTCGACTTCGTCATGATGTTGATTCTGGCCTTCGGCCTGACGTTCCAACTTCCTGTGGTCTTGACCTTGCTTGGCCAAATCGGAGTCGTGACCGCCGCGCAATTGCGCTCCGGTCGCCGCTTTGCTGTGGTCGGCGTATGTGCCGTTGCAGCAGTCATTACGCCGCCTGATCCCATCTCCATGCTGGCCATGGCCGTGCCATTGGGACTTTTGTACGAACTTGCAGTATTCGCTGTGTCATTACTCGAAAAACGCAGGAATGCCGCAAAAGCCAAGAAAGATGCGAAAGAGGCAGCAGAAGACGCCGCTGAGGCTACGAGAGAACAGGCGAAGTTGCCGATAAATCCTGTTTGAGCCTATAAGGCTTCCGAAAAGTGAATCTGTTCATTTACCCGTCATTCCCGCGAAGGCGGGAACCCCGCTTTGCCGCGCATGCGCTGGTTGTTAGCGGGGGTCCCCGCCTTCGCGGGGATGACGGGTGAAGTCGGATTTTTGAATGACGAGGTACTATCATGCACGACATCAAGGCGATCCGCGATAACCCACAGGCCTTTGACGCGGGCCTTGCCCGGCGTGGGCTTGCCGCGCTGTCGCCAGCGCTGCTCGATATCGACCTGCAAAAGCGCGCCGTGCAGAACAGTCTGCAAGACCAGTTGAGCCGTCGCAATGCGCTGTCACGCGACGTGGGCGAGGCCATGAAGAAGGGCGAGAAAGACCGGGCGGAGGCCATCAAAGTCGAAGTAGCCAGTCTGAAGGATGCGCTGGCACAGAACGAAGACCTTGAGCGGCAACTCAGCAGCAAACTCAACGACGCGCTTGCCGCCATTCCCAACATCCCGCTCGATGAAGTGCCTGATGGTGTTGACGAGCATGGCAATATTGAAGTCCGCCGTTGGGGCAATCCCCCGGCATATAATTTTGAACCGCGCCAGCATTTCGATGTGGGTGAAACCTTGAAAATGATGGACTTCGAAACCGCCGCCAAAATCTCCGGCGCACGCTTTGTCGTCACCAAGGGGCCGCTTGCCCGCATGGAACGTGCACTTGCACAATACATGCTCGACACGCAGACCGAGAAAAATGGTTACACCGAGCACAACGTACCGCTGATGGTGAATGACGCGGCAATGTTTGGTACTGCGCAATTGCCAAAATTCAGAGAAGATCAATTTACTGTCACAAGCATGACGGTTCGGAAACAACTTTTGAGGCAAGCTTTAGCTGAGGCGACTTCGGAAAATCTCGATCAATTTCGCAAAGGAGTTATTGGTCAAATCGAATTTGTGGAACGCACACTTGAAGATGCAGCATCTAAAGAAGACTATTGGCTTATCCCCACAGCTGAAGTCGCTCTGACCAATCTCGTGCGCGAATCCACTCTCGACGAATCACAACTGCCGATGCGTCTCACAGCCTGCACGCCGTGCTTTCGGGCCGAAGCAGGCTCGGCAGGCCGTGATACGCGCGGCATGATCCGCCAGCACCAGTTCACCAAGGTGGAACTTGTGTCGGTCACCACACCGGAACAATCGCGCGAAGAACTGGAACGCATGACGGCCTCTGCCGAAAGCATTCTGCAGGGCCTTGGATTGCATTACCGCGTCATGCGTTTATGTGCCGGCGACATGGGCTTTGGTGCGCGCATGACCTATGATCTTGAAGTGTGGTTGCCTGGCCAGAATGCCTTTCGCGAAATTTCGTCTTGCTCCGTGTGCGGAGATTTTCAGGCACGGCGCATGGATGCGCGTTACAAACCTGCGGAGGGCAAAGGCACACGCTTTGTGCATACGCTGAACGGGTCCGGACTTGCCGTGGGCCGCACACTGGTGGCCGTGCTGGAAAACTACCAGAACGCCGATGGCAGTGTGACCATTCCCGAAGTTATCCGCGGCTACATGGGTGGTCTCACCCGCATTGAGGTGAAATGATGCGCATACTTGTCACCAATGACGACGGCATTCACGGTCCCGGCCTTGTCACCATGGAAAACATTGCCCGCGCCATATCTGATGATGTGTGGGTGGTGGCGCCAGACGACGAGCGATCTGGGGCAGGGCATTCGCTCACCCTGTCAAACCCGCTACGTTATCACAAACTCGCCGACCGCCGCTTTGAAGTTTCGGGCACGCCCACAGACTGCGTGATCATGGCTGTGCGCAAGATCATGCCGGGCATGCCGGACCTGATTTTGTCCGGTGTCAATCGCGGCCAGAACATTGCTGATGATGTAACATACTCAGGCACCATCGCTGCCGCCATGGAAGGCACTTCGCTTGGCATCAAGTCCATCGCACTATCACAAGTCACAGGCCTTCACGGCAATGGCGAAAGCTTTGCCGTGGCCGAAGCGCATGGTGTGGGCGTGGTCAAAAAACTCATCGGTTTCACTTTCGGCCCCGGCACGCTTGTCAACGTCAATTTCCCCGACTGCCGCCCGGATGATGTGGGCGGCATTGACGTCACCATGCAGGGAAAACGCGACCAGAATTTTCTGACGGTTGATGAACGCGTGGACGCGCGGGGAAGGAATTATTTCTGGCTGGGCTTTGCGCGGGAACGCGGCACTCCACCTGCCGGCACCGATATTGCGGCGGTGTTCAACAAGAAGATTTCAGTGACGCCATTGCATATGAACCTGACGCAGGTGGATGCATTGGAGGGGTTGAGGGCGGTGTTTTAGAGCGTAGCTCACGGCCTATCCTTCGAGGCTCGCAAGGGCTCGCACCTCAGGATGAGGGATTTTTCACATATGCTCGCCAGTAAATCAGGCGTCCAGCCACCACAAAAGCCGACCAATACCGTGCGGCCAGAAGCCTTTCGGTTGTGTGTGTTGGCGGGCCTTCTGGCGGCTTTGACTGCCTTGGTGTTGTCCGGCTCCGCCGACACATTTGATCTTTGGGTATTGCTGGAGTTTGGCAAACTGCAAAGCCCGAATACACTGCTGTTCTGGCGCTACGCCACGCTGTTGGGTGCCCCCGTTGCCATTGTTGCAAGTGCAGTTTTGATTGTCCTCTTTCTTGTCGTGCAAAAGCAATCCGCTGCTGCCAGGCGAATTGCACTTACCATGTTGGCGGCGAGTGTTCTGGACCTGCCGTTCAAATATCTTGTGCACCGCCCCCGTCCAGTGGAAATCATTGCTGGCAGCATGCCTGACAGTTTCAGTTTCCCAAGCGGCCACGTGCTTTTTGCCACGGCAATTTATGTCGGAATTGCTTGCGCTGTGCGAAGCAACCTCGTGTGGGGCGCTGCGGGCCTTTTGATAGTGATGGTGGCGTTTTCACGCCTTGGGTTAGGCGTCCATTACCCCACTGATATCTTGGGCGGCTTTCTGGCGGGTCTGCTTTGTGTCTGCCTTGCCAACGTGATGTGGCGGAAAACCGCTGTCCCCGCCGCATGACACAGTAACATTACGTCGTCTTCAGAAATCACTGTTCAAAAACGGGAAATGGTGCCGATTACAGGACTCGAACCTGTGACCCCCTGATTACAAATCAGGTGCTCTACCAACTGAGCTAAATCGGCTTTGATTCCCGGGAGAATACAGCAAAACCCTTATGAAATAGTTGTGCCCGGCCAAGAACTGCGCTCCCCTTAACCCATCTGGCAAGGCTTGTGCAACTCCCCATGCAAGCGCCCGGCAGCGGTTCCAACTGTTTCAAAGTGAAACAGTCCGTTCAGGGTTTGTCAACAAGGGGAATACAGATGGAACTTAAGCGATTTCGAATTTTGCCAGCAGCACTGGCGCTCAGCATGATGATGGTGCCGGTGGCCATTGCCGGTAATCTTGGTGAACCAACCGAAAAGCCTAGTCCCCCTCCAACTCCTCCGGAAAAAACACCAACTCCTTCGTCCCCGCCTTCGGTCCCATCCTCAGGCGGCGGTGGCAATTCGCATGAGTATGGCAGCAGCAGCATTGTGTGCCGTATCGGAAACCGCTCGGTTTACGTTGCCTCCTTCCGCCAATGCAAGGAACTGAAGTATTCGTTGGGTTATGGTTCCAGTTATGGCGGCGGTTCTGTGGTTGTGCAGGGCGGTGGCCAATACCAGGGTGGCTCTGTGCAGGGCGGCTACGTGCAGGGTGGCTATGGCTATTATCAGCCGCAGCGCGTTATCCGTTATGTTGCCCGCCCAAGCCGTGCTGCCCAGATGCAAGCTGAAAAGCGTGCTCGCAAGGCCGCGCGCCGTGCAGCGCAAGCCTATGGCAACGGCTATGGTTACGGTGATGGCGGCATGGTCGGCTATGGCAACGGCGTCATGGTCGGCGGCTATGGCAACAATGTTGTGGTCAACGGCAATGTTTACGCAGGCCAGCAGAATTATGGAAAAAGCAAACGCAAGGGCAAACGCGCCCGCCGCGTTATCTATCAGCAGCCCGTCATGGATGGCATGATGTATGACTACCAAGGCCCCGAAATGTACAAGGGTGGTGGTTATTGATACCAGTTCTCTTGGCTGACGGACGAGATGACGGGCTCCCTTGCGGGGGTCCGTTTTTTTAACGGCTGATCGCGTAAAGCGAAACGGCGGTCGCAATGGAAACATTGAGGCTCTTGATCGCCCCCGGCATTTCAAGCCGCGCTACCACATCGCAGGTTTCGCGGGTTTTCTGGCGCAGGCCTTTGCCTTCGGCACCCAAGACAAGCGCCAATGGCCGTTGTTTTGGCGCATCGCCGATTTCAATTTCGGCCTCTGAGTCAAGGCCCAGCAGGGTGAAGCCGTAGCCTTTGAGTTCCTCTAAGGCACGGCTCAAATTGGTGACCCGCACCACGGGAATGTGCTCGTAAGCGCCTGATGCGGATTTGAAGAATACGCCCGTCTCATGCGGCGCATGGCGGGCTGTGGTGACCATGGCGGTGACGCCGAAGGCCGCACAAGAGCGGAGAATTGCCCCCACGTTATGGGGATCTGTGACCTGATCCAAAATGACCAGCAGGCCGTCGCGCGGGATTTGGTCAAGGCGGGGCTGGGGCAAGGATTTGGCTTCGACGACGACGCCTTGGTGCACGGCGTCTTGACCCGTCAGCAAATGATCGAGAATGCGGGGGTGGACGATTTCCGGCGTGGTTGACACCTCAACGCCGTCTTCCTTCAAGCGGCCCAAACCGTTTTCGGTGGCCCAGACATGCACGATCTGGCGTTTTGGGTTCGCCAGCACAGCAGCAGCGGCGTGAATGCCATAAATCAGGTCATTCTCGGGCTTTGGCTGGTGCGTCAGCGCTTTGGGGCGGTCGCCCAGCAAAGTTGCGGGCACGGCTTTTTCCGGCTTCCGGAACACGTGCGGTTTGCCGTATGCGGGCTTGCCCTTGCTGAACGGGCGCTTGGTGAAAGGTGGTTTGCTCATGGCCCTCTATAGGAGGTGTTGCGTAATCATGTCACGGCTTTTGCTTTCAGGCGTTCGCGCATTGATATGTAGATGGCGCTGGCGATGAGTATTGCCACTCCGACAAAGGTCCAGCCATCTGGGAAGTTGTCGAAAAAATACCAACCCAGCAACACGGCGGTGATCATTTCGAGATAGCCCAGCGGCGATATCAGCGAGGCTTCGCCCATGTCATAGGCCAAGGTGATGAAATAGTGGCCGACGATGGCGAAGAAGCCGATGCCCACCAGCATCAGCCATTGATTGACGTCAGGCGGGGTCCACATGAATGGCATGGTCACGGAAAGCGCAATGGCACCAATGGCACTGGTCTGGAAGGTTGTGACCATGGCATTGACGCTGCCCGTCAGGCTTCGCGTCAGCAACAGGTAAAAGGCCGAACAAAACCCAGCTCCCAAGGCAAGCAGCATGCCGATGTTGAATTCCTGAAATCCAGGACGGATGATGATCAGTACACCGATGAAACCAAAGAACACACAGGCCCAGCGGTGTGGCCCAACATGTTCCTTGAGAATCAAAGGTGAGAGAGCCGTCACGAGTATGGGCTGGATGAAGTAGATCGCCAAGGTGTCGGCAATGGGCAGGAATTTCAGCGCCCAGAAGAAAAAGCACGTGCCCAATATTAACAATGCTGCCCGCGCAGACTGGTGCAGGGGGTGGGTTGGCCGGACAATGGCAGCCTGTTCCACCTTCCACGCGAAGGGCAAGGTGAACAGTGCGCCAAAAAAGAAGCGCGCCCACACCAGTTGCAGAATGGGAAAGTCCTGTTGGCCCAAGAACTTTGCGAAGACGTCGATCACGGGGATTACTGCCATGGCAAACGCCATGCAGGCCACCGCTTTCGACGTGTTGGTCAAGCGCGCAATCTCTCGTTCGCCGGATCCCAGATGGACTCGGCAATGATGCGGGCCTTGCGGTTTTCCGCAAACATCATCACGTCAAATTCCGTGCCTTCGGCAATCAATTCCGGCGGCACATAGGCGAAGGCGAGGGATTTGTTCACGGCATGACCATAGCCGCCGGACGTGGTGACACCTATGACTTTTCCTGCATGGGAGACCGGCTCGTTGCCCACACAATCCGAATCGGTGTTGTCGACTTCGAGGCACACCAACCGCATGCGCTGGCCCTTCTGCTTGCGCGACAGCGATGCGGCCTTGCCGATGAAATCGGGTTTATCCTCGCGGATGAAGCGGTGCATGGAGGCTTCGAACATGTCGATTTCCGCCGTGAGTTCCGAGCCCCAGCCGCGATAGGATTTTTCCATGCGCAGCGAATTCATGGCGTAAGTGCCGAAGAGTTTGAGGCCGAGGGGATCACCAACCTTGCGCAGTGCCGCATAAACTGTTGGCATATCGGCCATGGGGATGTGGAGTTCCCAGCCGAGCTCACCGACATAGTTGACGCGGAGCAGGCGAACGCCAGCAACACCTGCCACTGTTGCGATGCTGCCTTTCAGCCATTTGCCAAGATCATCAGCGCATATTTGTGAAAGCACGTCGCGCGACTTTGGCCCGGCCAGTACCAGCACGCCGAAATCATCGGTCACGTCATTGATTGTCACGTTTTCACTTGGCAGTTTGCGCCAGTTCAATTGATCAAAATCATGCACCTGAGCCACGGCTGCCGAGAGCACGTAGAAATGTTCAGCGCTAAAGCGCGTGACAGTGATTTCACTTTCGATGAAGCCGTTTTCGTTCAACAAATGGCCGAGTATAATGCCGCCGTCTTTCGCCGGAATTTTGTTGGCGCAGATGCGATCAAGGAAGGCATGCGCGTCTGGCCCGGTGACATCGAATTTCGAGAATGTGGAAAGGTCCATCAGGCCCACGCCATTGCGCACGGCCAAGGCCTCTTCGCGCACGGCGTTCCACCAGTTCGAGCGCTTGAAAGAGTGGTCTTCGCCCTTGCCTGTCGTGTCGTACCAGCGTGGGCGTTCCCAGCCGAAAATTTGCGCGAATTGTGCGCCCTCATTTTTCAGCGTGTTGTAGAGCGACGACTTGCGCAGGCCCCGGCCCACGCTGTGTTGTTCGCCCGGCTTGTAGCAATAATACATGTGGTGATAGTCGGCGATGGCCACTTCGTCGGTGAAGGATTTTGACGTCCAGCCGCCGAAACGGCGGGGGTCAAACTCGCGCATATTGATGTCAGCCTGGCCATGCACCATCCATTGCGCCAGATATTTGCCGGCACCTCCGCCCTGGCAAATGCCGATGGAGGCACCACAATGCATCCAGTAATTCTTGGGACCATGGGCCGGGCCTGAAAGATAGACACCGTCCGGCGTGTGAGTAATGGCGCCGGAGATGATGGATTTGACGCCAGCTTGGCCAAACAGCGGCAAACGTTCCGTGGCCTTTTCAAGCCATGGCATGATGCGGTCCAACTCGTTTTGTTCAAGTTCTGATTCATAATCCCAGCGCGGCTGGCCACCGTCCCAGCACACATGCGCCGTGGCGGTTTCATAGGGGCCGACAAGTACGCCGTTGGTTTCCTCGCGCAGATAAGCGTGGGAGTAGGGATCGCGCACCACGGGCAGTTCCTGTTGCAAGTCTTTCAGTTCCTGCAAGGGTTCCGTGATCACATATTGGTGCAGCATGTTGGCAATGGGCGCGGTGTGGCCGCTCCAACCCGCCACCACATCACAATAGGAACCCGCTGCATTTACAACATGTTGGCAGTCGATGTTGCCATGTTCGGTGAAGACGCGCCATTCGCCGGATGGCAGGTTCTTGATATCCATGACGCGGGTGCGGCGATAGATTTCTGCCCCCAACTGGCGCGCCCCAGCCGCCATGGCATTGGTGATATCGGCAGGTGCCACATGGCCGTCGTTGACGGTGCGGAAGGCGGCTTTGACGCCGAACGTTTCGAGATACGGGTGATATTGCTTGATCTCGTGAGGGGCCAGAATTTCAGCGTCGTAACCCGCAAGTTTGGAAATGCCATAGACATATTTCAGCCAGTTCACTTCCTCATCTGTGGTCGCCAAACGAAGCCCGCCGCAGCCATGCCACGACACGGCTTGCCCTGTAAGTTTCTCCAACTTCGGATAAAGCTCAGTGCCATAAACATGCACCTTCGTCATGTTGAGCGACGAATTGAAATGCGGACACTGCCCCGCCGCATGCCAGGTGGAACCGGAGGTGAGTTCGCCTTTTTCAATGAGGACGATATCCGACCAACCCTCAAGTGCCAGGTGATAAAGCAGCCCCACACCCATGACTCCGCCTCCGACAACAACAACACGGGCATGGGATTTCATGATAGGGAGACTCCTTGGTTTCAGAAGCAAGTTTTGCCTGTTTGGCTACGCATTCTCAAGATTCAAATGCGGAAATACAGGTGAGCCAGCTTGGACTGCCGAGCAGATAGACTCCAACGAATTTGACAGAGCTGTTCATTCAATCAAATTGACAAACCCATTTTTTGAGCCGCCGCAGCAAGTCTCTTGTCGGTTGTCCAGAGCCGGGCTCTTGCCAGGTCAGCGGCTGCAAGAAGGTGGCAGTCGACGTAGCCAATTCCCATACCGTACAAACTGTTAATCTCGATTACACTCAAAACGTCTTGTTCGGCGGAAACACGCAATGTACGCAATTCCAATAGATTGGAGAGAATTGCCTGTCGGTTTCTCAGATTGCCAAGTGCGATTTCACCAATCACAAAGGGATGCAGAACGATTTTCTTGTCCCTCAGCAACCGGGACACGACCTCGTTGGGTTTGCTTAAATGGTCAATCCAGACTGACGTATCGGCCAAGATCATTTGTTGATGAACGAGGGTGGGCGGCGGCGGGGTGGCATCTTCAAACCAGGCTCAGAACCGCCGAGCGCAATCAAACGAAGCGCCGCATCCCGCTGGATAAGTCCGCGCAAACCTTCGTTCAGCAACGCTGATCTTCCTTTGATACCAGTTCGCTCCTGCGCTTCAGCAAGAAGTTTGTCATCAATAACCACGGTTGTTCGCATGATCGCCTCCAAGCATCAAAAATAGCATCATTTGATGCTGTTTTCAATGCCTCACCATTGGCCGGATTGATTCAATACTATCCACTTGAGAGCGAAGCCGCTCATCTAACGTCCCACCTCAAACAACATCAGCGCCGTTGCCGTCGCCACATTCAAACTCTCCACTCCCTCACGCATGGGAATACTGACCAGCTTGTTGCAAGCTTGCGAGACTGGGTTTGTCAGCCCGCGTGACTCGGACCCCATGACGAGTAGTGTCGGTGATTTGTATTCGCGGCGATAACTGTTTTTCGCGCCCATTACCGTGCCCACACTTTCTCCCTGCCAGCCGCCCAGAAACTCCACAAACTGTGGCGTTGGCATTTTCACCAGTGGCATGGCGAAGATTGAGCCAGTCGTCGCGCGCACACATTCGGGCGCATAGGGGTCGCAGCAATCGCCGACGAGAATGACGCCTGCGGCTCCCGCTGCATCGGCTGTTCTGATGATGGTGCCGAGGTTGCCGGGGTCGCGGATGTCTTCGAGGGCCAGCCACAATCCGTCTTTTCCGGGGCGCGGTTGCCAGCGTTGTTTGAAGGTGGCGAGAACATCGTGGGCGTTGTTTTGCGCTGAGAGGGTGCTCATGATCTTGTCGGAGACGATGAGCGGCTTGTGCGAGTCCCAAATCCAGGCGGGCTTGGTGGCGAGGTAGAGTTCCGGCTCCCAGCCGCAATTGGCTGCACGTTCCAGCATGTCCAGCCCTTCGGCCACAAAGAGACCATGTTCACGGCGGGCTTTCTTGTCTTCCAGCGATTTCACAAGTTTGACGAGGTGGTTTTGTTGCGAGGTGATGGTGAGCATTCGGTATCCTGGAGTATTGTGCGATCAACTCAACCCAACACTCCGTCATTCCCGCGAAGGCGGGAATCCAGACTTTCCACGATCTCGCCTGTTGAAAGTCTGGATTCCCGCGTTCGCGGGAATGACGAGGTGGTGGGACGAGTGCAATCAATTACAGTGCTCTAGCGTCCTTCGCAGTCACAGACAAGTTAACCGCTGTTCAGAGACAAAAATTCATGCCAGCATGCAGATGTATCATTTAGGGAGATATCGCATGACCACTGCAACTGAACGCGTGACGACTTGGCTTTCGGCCTTTGAGACGGCGCTGAATTCACGGAACACGGAAGCTGCAGTGTTGTTGTTTGGCGAGGAATGTTTCTGGCGTGATCTGGTGTTCTTTACGTGGAACATCAAAACATCCGAGGGCAGGGGCGAGATTGCTGACATGCTGAAGGCTACGCTTTCAAACGTGGGGAAAACTCACTGGACGGTTGATGGCGACGCCACAGGTGATGAGGCGATGACGGAGGCGTGGTTGTTGTTCGAAAGCGACACTGCACGGGGCAAGGGTCATTTGCGTTTGCAAAATGGCAAGGGCTGGACACTTTTGACGACGATGGTCGAGCTGAAGGGTCATGAAGAGCAGAAAGGCGAGCGGCGCGCCAAAGGCGTGACCCACGGCGCATTCGAAGACCGCATGACGTGGCTGGAGCGACGCGAGAAGGAAGAGAAAGAATTGGGCTACAAGACGCAGCCCTATTGCCTGATCATTGGCGGCGGGCAAGGGGGAATCGGGCTTGGGGCGCGGTTGCGGCGTCTGGGCGTTCCCACCATTATCATCGAGAAGAACAAGAAGGCCGGGGATTCATGGCGCAAGCGCTACAAGTCGCTCTGCCTGCATGATCCGGTCTGGTATGACCACATGCCGTATCTGCCGTTCCCCGATGACTGGCCCGTGTTCAGCTCAAAGGACAAGATTGGCGATTGGCTTGAGTCCTATACCAAAATCATGGAATTGAATTACTGGGCGTCGACGGAGTGCAAGTCAGCCAAGTTTGACGAGAAGAAACAGGAATGGGTGGTGAAGGTCGTCAGGGCGGGCAAGGCCGTGACGTTGAAGCCCAAACAACTGGTGTTGGCCACGGGCATGAGCGCAGTTGCCAATATTCCAAAATTCAAGGGCGCTGCCACTTTCAAGGGTGAACAACATCACTCGTCAAAACATCCGGGGCCGGACAAGTACGCGGGCAAGAAAGTGACCGTCATCGGTTCCAACAATTCGGCGCATGATATTTGTGCGGCACTGTGGGAAAAGGGTGCCGATGTAACGATGGTGCAGCGCACGTCGACGCTTATTGTGAAGTCGAGCACCTTGATGGAGGTGGGCCTAGGTGATCTCTATTCAGAACGCGCTGTGAAAAACGGTGTTGATCACCACAAGGCTGATCTGATTTTTGCGTCACTGCCTTACAAGATCCTGGACCGCTTCCAGACCCCGGCCTATGCCAAGATGAAAGCGATGGATCAGGATTTCTATGACCGCCTGGAGAAAGTTGGTTTCTGGCTGGACTGGGGTGATGATAACTCAGGACTGTTCCTGAAGTATCTCAGGCGCGGTTCCGGGTATTACATCGATGTGGGTGCGTCGGAACTGGTGGCGGATGGCAAGATCAAGCTGAAGTCACGTGTTGGCGTTGAGGAAATTACCCCGAAAGCCATCAAGTTCTCTGATGGCAGCGAATTGAAAACTGACGTGATCGTTTATGCCACGGGATATGGTTCGATGAATGGATGGGCGGCGAAACTGATTTCCAAAGACGTGGCAGACAAGGTGGGCAAATGCTGGGGACTTGGTTCTGACACCACCAAAGACCCCGGCCCATGGGAAGGAGAACTCCGCAACATGTGGAAGCCCACGCAGCAGGACGGGTTGTGGTTCCATGGTGGCAACCTGCATCAATCGAGGCATTACTCGCAGTTCCTGTCACTGCAGCTGAAGGCGCGAATGGAGGGGATGGAGACCCCGGTTTATGGCATGAGTCCCGTGCATCATTTGAGTTGAGGGTGCTTCGAGGCTCGCAAGGGCTCGCACCTCAGCATGAGGGTAACTGTAACCCTTGTCGCTCAGGGAACCTGAAATCCCTCAACCTGAGGCGCATCGCCCTTTTGCGATGCCTCGAAGGGCTCTTTGACGCTGGCTTTTCTCTGTGCGAAAGTGCGGCATGAACATCCACGCTACACCCAATATCAAAATCGGCAAATCAGTCTGCCCGCATGATTGCCCTTCCGCTTGTGCCCTTGATGTCGAATTGCTCGACGATCACACCATAGGCCGGGTGCGCGGTGACAAAGACAATTCCTATACATTGGGTGTGATCTGCGAAAAGGTTGCGCGCTATGCCGAGCGCATTCACCATCCGGAGCGTTTGCTTTACCCCATGAAGCGGGTAGGCCCGAAAGGGTCTGGGCAGTTTGAACGTGTGGCGTGGGATGAGGCGATGGCGGACATTGCCCGGCGTTTTCTCGCCATTGAAACCGAACATGGTGCCGAGGCGATCTGGCCCTATTACTACGCGGGCACCATGGGCTTGGTCATGCGCGACGGCATTGAGCGGCTGACCAATGCCAAATCTTATTCCCGCATGTATGGCACGTTTTGTATCGCGCTTTCGTGGCCCGGATATTTCGCGGGAACGGGCCGCATTGCCGGCGTTGATCCACGCGAGATGCAAAAATCGGACTTGATTGTGGTCTGGGGTGGAAACCCCGTGAATACACAGGTCAATGTGATGACGCATATCGGCATTGCGCGGAAATCACGCGGGGCGAAGATGGCCTGTGTCGATGTCTATGACACCGGCACCATGAAGCAGGCGGATTACAAATACATCATCCGCCCCGGCACCGACGGAGCATTGGCTTGCGCGGTGATGCATGTGTTGTTCCGCGAGGGTTATGCCAACCGGGACTATCTCCGTCAGTATACGGATGATCCGGCGGGGCTTGAGCAACATCTGGCCACGAAGACACCGGAATGGGCAGCCGGGATCACCGGGCTCGCCGTTGCGCAGATTGAGGCGTTCGCGCGGTTGATCGGGCAAACGCCAAAATCCTATTTCCGCCTGGGCTATGGTTTTTCGCGCTCGCGCAACGGCGCCCACAACATGCATGCGGTGTCCTGCATTCCCGCAATCACAGGTGCGTGGCTGCATGAGGGTGGTGGTGCGATGCATTCGAACAGCGGCATTTACAAATGGAACAAGCGGCTGATCGAGGGTGAGGATGTGGCCAAGTCTGGTGTCCGCACGATGGACCAGAGTCGCATCGGCGAAGTGTTGCTTGGCAACCCGGCGGATTTGCGCGGCGGGCCTCCGGTCAAGGCGATGTTCATTCAAAACACCAATCCGGTGTCGGTGGCACCTGACCAGAACAAGGTGAAGGCAGGCTTTGCGCGCGAAGATTTATTTACCGTGGTGCATGAGCAGTTCATGACCGAGACTGCGGCAATGGCGGATTATGTTTTGCCGGCCACCATGTTTCTGGAACACGACGACATTTACCAGGGCGGCGGGCACCAGCACATCATGTTCGGGCGTGAACTGGTGAAGCCACCGGGCGAATGCCGGTCGAACCATGATGTGATTTGTGATCTGGCAGCGCGACTTCAGGCAGAGCACAGGGGCTTTCACATGACTCCGCGCGAGATCATCGACGAGACATTGAAAGCGTCCAAACGGCCCGGTCTTGATGCGCTCGACGCCGAAAACTGGTTTGACGTGCAGCCGGATTTTGACACCGCGCATTTCATCAGGGGCTTTGGCCATCCCGATGGCAAGTTCCGCTTCAAGCCGGATTGGAAGCGGGCTGGCAGTGTTATTTCGTCCATGGGGGCTATGGGGCCTTGGGCGGATATGCCGGAATGGCCGGACCATTGGGCGGTAACCGAGGCTGCAACGGATGAGACGCCCTACCGTTTGACAACTTCGCCAGCGCGGGCATTTCTGAATTCAACCTTCAACGAAACACCGGGATCCGTGAAGCGCGAGGGACGACCTTCTGTGATGGTTCATCCTGCTGATCTTGCTGCCTTGGAACTTCTGGATGGTGACGCCGTTGTTGTCGGGAATGCACGCGGTGAGGTTCACCTCGCCGTTAAAACCCAGGTCGGAGTGCAGCGCGGTGTGTTGGTGGCGGAGGGTGTCTGGCCGAACACGGCTTATGCCGATGGTTGCGGAATCAATTCGCTCACAGGTGCCGATCAACCGGCTCCTGCTGGCGGCGGCACGTTTCATGACATTGCGGTGTGGTTGCGGCGAGCGTAAGGAAGACCCTCACCCCCTGACTTTGCTTCGCAAAATCAGCGACCTCTCCCGCAAGCGGGAGAGGTGAAGAAAGAAACTTCACTTCTCCCGCTTGCGGGAGAGGATGTCGCGGAACGCGACGGGTGAGGATCTTCGTAGGTTCAATAACGGCCTGTCGTTCCCGTGGCTGGTGCAGCGGCACCGCCTGTTGTTGACGGGAATGGGCTGCTCTTCCGCTCTGGGCGTGGCTTTGGTTTTGGCATTGGCAGCACGCCTTCGCGTTGCAGCTTCTTGCGTTCGGCTTTCCGTGCGCGGCGAATGGCTTCCGCATGTTCGCGGACGCGCTTTTCTGACGGCTTTTCGAAAGCTTCCTTCATGCGGAGTTCACGGAACAGA
>JAYUVC010000241.1:0-2628 GCA_043754325.1 Hyphomicrobiales bacterium | reverse complement strand
TTCGTTGCAGCCTTCCTTGGTTCCTTTGGACTTTTCATTCAGGCGCAGATAGTCGAGAACGGTTTGTGTGGGATTGGTGGGGCGCAAGTCCACACGCTTGCCGCGCCGAAGGAAAGAAATGGCATCATGCATCGGCGTCAACTCCCGCGATAGGTGGAATAGCTGAAGGGTGAGAGCAGCAGCGGCACATGATAATGTTGTGATGCATCGGCAATACCAAAGCGGATGGGGATGATGTCGAGGAATAGAGGTTCTTTCAAACCGGGTGCAGTTCTTCGAAGATACTCGCCGGCATGAAAACGGAGTTCGTACATTCCTGGAACCAAAGCTTCACCTTCGAGAATAGGTGCATCGACGCGGCCATCTGCATTGGTGACCACACTGACCAGTTGGGCGTCGCCCATGAAAATATCAATCCTTAACCCTTGTGCCGGGCAGCCTTTTGCCGTGTCGAGAACATGTGTGGTGAGCTTGCCCATAGTTTGATAATCCTGCCGTCAAATCAGCTGTGAGTGTCCACCAAAATCAGGGACAAGGCAACGTCGGGAAGCGACTTGTTTTCAAGACGGCAAGACCAATACGGCTCGGAAATCATTGACGTTGGTTAAGGTTGGCCCCGTGATGACAAGATCGCCGATGACCTTGAAAAGTGAATAGCTGTCATGCCCCGCGAGAATGGCGCGAGCATCCAGGTTTACGGCCCGGGCAAGTGAATCGGGCGTGGTGATAGCACCTGCGGCATCTTCGGTGCCGTCGATACCATCGGTGTCTCCAGCCAGCGCCCATATACCGGCGCGGCCCTGCAGGGCGATAGCGAGCGACAGCAGGAATTCAGTATTGCGTCCGCCGCGCCCGGCTTTACCATTTTGAATGGTCACGGTGGATTCACCGCCGGACAACAACACGCAAGGTGCAGTGAGAGGTAACCCGTTAAGTTGTGCAGATAGCGCCATGCCAGCCTTCACTTTGCCGAGGTCGCGCGCTTCGCCTTCCAAAGCATCGCCCAGAATGAGCGGCGTTATGTTTCTCGATGTTGCAAGAGCCGAAGCTGCTTTCAATGCCATCAAAGGAGATGCAATCATGCGAACGTCTGGTTTGGTGAAGTGCTGTTTAAAGATTGGTTTGCCCAACACCCGTTTCACGGCATCGGATGTGTCAATATTGTATCGCCGCAAAATGTCGTTCGCCTCCTGCGGTGTTGACTCATCAAAAACCGTCGGGCCAGAAGCGATGATCGCTGGATCATCTCCCGGCACATCGGAAATGACCAGTGTGACCACGCGTGCCGGGGCGGCAGCTTCAGCAAGTTTTCCACCCTTGATGCGCGACAAGTGTTTGCGCACAATGTTCATCTCGCCGATGCTTGCACCAGATTGCAGTAGTGCACGGTTGAGATTTTGCTTGTCAGCGAGTGTTAAGCCTTCGGCGGGCGACACCAGCAGTGCCGAGCCACCGCCAGAAATCAAGGCAATGACCAGATCGTCTTTTGTTAATCCTGATACGATTTGCAAAATTTCTTGCGCAGCACGCAGACTGTTGTCGTCCGGCACTGGGTGGGCCGCTTCGATGATTTTGACTTTCGATGTTGGCGCGGCGTGGCCATAGCGCGTAACCACGACCCCCATCATCGGCACGTCAGGCCAAGTTTGCTCCAGTGCGGCAGCCATGGCAGCTGAAGCTTTGCCAGCACCTACGACAATGCAGCGGCCCTTGGGTTTTTCCGGCAAATGTGAGGCAAGAACTTTGAACGGGTTGGCGCTGGCAATTGCCACGTCAAACAGGTCGCGCAAAAATAATCTCGCAGAAGCGTCATCCATCAGAAGGAAGGTTTGCGCTTGTTGCGGAAGGCGTGAAGGCCTTTGGCGAGATCAGAGCTGCCTGCCGCAATGAAACCGCCCAAGGCTTCGATGGCAGATTCAGTTTCCTCGCCCTCTGCCATGTTGATCATCAGCTTGGTCAATCGCGTGGCGGAAGGGCTGCGCGTTGTTATGGTTTGCGCCATGGCCAACGCGACGGAATAACTCTCACCCCTCGGCACCACTTTGTCGACAAGGCCGTGGGACAGGGCTGTTGCAGCATCGTAAATTTCCGCGCCCAAAGCCATGCGGCGTACCACTTGCGCACCAAAGCGGCGCACGGCTCTTTGTGTGCCAGACCAGCCGGGAATGATGCCAATGCCGGTTTCGGGGAAGCCGATTTTGACGTGCTCTTCTGCAATACGCATATCAGCGGTTACAGCAAGTTCCAGCCCACCGCCTAAACAGTGTCCGTTGATGGCAGCGATCAATGGATGCCGCATGCGGGCCAAAGCATCGAAGGCGCGGTGGCCTTGGCGCACCCATTTCATGGCGAAGTCTTCGGCAACCCAGCTTGACCATGCTTCGATATCGCCGCCCGCGCAAAATGACTTTTCGCCAGTGCCCGCCAGAATAACGGTGCGGATGTCTTTCATGTTGTCGGTTAGAATTGCAGCGCGTTCCAAAGCCAGCACCATTTCAAAATCGAGTGCGTTCAGCTTGTCAGCCCGGTCCAAACGGATGGTCGCGATGTGACCATCAATGCTGAGAATAATGCGTTTGTCACCGGTGTCATGCATGAAGTTTCAATCCAATTTTTTCCGGTACGAAC
>JAYUVC010000240.1:0-8903 GCA_043754325.1 Hyphomicrobiales bacterium | reverse complement strand
TTGCGGAACCAGTAGAGGTTGGCGAATTGTTGGTCGGGCAATTGATAGAGTTTGCCGTCCGGGCCAGTGGTGAACTGCTTGCCGATGAAATCGTCAAGGTCGAGGCCGGGGTTGGTCACGTCTTTCCAGTCACCGGCCATTTGGTCAGTGAGGTTGTAGGTCAATTGCAGACGTGAATGCGTGCCGATCAAATCCGAGTCATTGACGTAGCCGTCATAGAGATTGCGGTTGGTCTGCATCTGTGTTTGCACAGCCTGCACCACTTCGCCTTCACCGAGGATCTGGTGGTTCACCTTGATGCCGGTGATTTCTTCGAAGGCCTTGGTCAGCACTGTTGATTCATAGGTGTGGGTCGGAATGCCTTCCGACAGCACGTTGATTTCCATGCCTTTGAAGGGTTCAGCAGCCTTGATGAACCATTCCATTTCTTTCATCTGGTCTTCTTTGGACAGAGCAGACAAGGCAAATTCGCCTTCAATCCACTTTTTCGCAGCGGCTGAGTCCGCAAAGCTGGGCGTCGCAAAAAGCGCCAACGCCACTGCGGCCGGGGCCAACAGTTTCATCTTCATTCTGGTATCCTCCCTAAAGAATAACGCGCTGTTTTTCCGCGCTGAACGAACTATCAAACGAAAATAAACGAAAGTCAATAGGGAAAAATACGAAAATTATGGAATTTTTTGAAGGTTCGTATTGTCAAAATCGAAAAAAAATGGAACAATGGAGTTTCACTCGATGAATATTTCCTTTCGGTTACACTATTGAAGCGCTTTGAATAACAGGTATCGAATATGCTCGCTCTTTCGCCGCGCCAACAGCAAATTCTCAGCATTGCCCGCAAAGTCGGAAATGTTGGGGTTGATGATTTGTCGACGCATTTCGAGGTGACGCCGCAAACGATTCGCAAGGACCTGAATGAGTTGTGTGATGCGCGACATCTGACGCGCACGCATGGTGGGGCGATGTTGTCATCGGGTGTCGAAAACGTGGCCTATGAGGCGCGGCGGGTCATTGCACTTTCGGAAAAGCAGTTGATCGGAAGACTTGCTGCTTCGCTCATCCCCAACAACTGTTCGCTGTTCATCAATATTGGCACGACGACAGAAGAGGTTGCACGATCGCTTGTGCATCATGAGGGACTGCTGGTCATCACCAACAACATTCATGTGGCGACGATCTTGGCTGCTGTACCAAAAATTGAAGTCATCATTGTTGGGGGCGTGGTGCGGAAATCTGATGGCGGCATTGTGGGTGAAACGGCGATTGACACGATCAAGCAGTTCAAGGTCGACTATGCCGTCATGGGCGTTTCTGCGATTGATGAAGAGGGTGCGCTTCTCGATTTTGATTATCGCGAAGTGCGGGCGGCGCAGGCTATCATCGGCAATTCGCGGCATGTCATTCTCGCCGCCGACAACATGAAATTTTCCCGCTCTGCACCTGTGCGCATTGGACATATGTCTGACATCGATACTTTCGTGACAGACCGACCACCGCCGGAAGCCGTGATCGAAGTGTGCCGGCACAAGGCCGTGCGGCTTGAAATTGTGGGTGTAGGGCCAGAGGCCGAAGATGCGGAACAGATGTAATGGTCTATGATGTTTTTGTCATCGGTGGCGGCATCAACGGCTGCGGCATTGCGCGGGATGCTGCAGGGCGCGGGTTGTCGGTGTTCTTGGCAGAGCAGAATGATTTGGCGTCGGGAACGTCGTCCGCATCCACGAAACTGATTCATGGTGGCTTGCGATATCTTGAGCACTATGAATTCCGCTTGGTGCGCGAAGCTTTGATTGAGCGCGAAGTTTTGTTGCAGGCCGCACCCCACATTATTTGGCCGTTGCGTTTTGTGCTGCCCCACCACAGCGGATTGCGTCCGCGCTGGATGATCCGGCTTGGTCTTTTCATGTATGACCATTTGGGGGGCCGCAAGATTTTGCCGCCGACGCGCAGTGTGGATTTGACGACGGACGAGACGGGCAAACCTCTGAAAGATGAATTTACGCGCGGCTATGAATATTCGGATTGCTGGGTGGAGGATGCGCGGCTTGTGGTGTTGAATGCGAGGGATGCCAAGGCGAAAGGTGCGGAAATCCGTACACGGACGAAAGTCGTGTTGGCTCGTCGTGATGGTGCGGAGTGGACGGTTGATATCGACAGCAATGGCCGAACGGAAACCATTCGCGCCAAGACCTTGATCAATTCGGCGGGACCATGGGTGAGCCAGGTATTGGGACAGGTGATTGGCCGCAATGACCCCGATAAAATCCGCATGGTCAAGGGCAGTCATCTGGTGGTGGACAAGCTTTATGACCATGACCGCTGCTATATTTTCCAGAATGCTGATGGACGGATTTGTTTTGCCATTCCCTATGAAACCAATTTCACCTTGATTGGCACGACTGACGAAGACCACAAGGGTGACCCCGGCAAGCCTGAATGTAGTGATGCTGAAAAAGATTATATGCTGAATGCCGTCAGTGAATATTTCAAAAAGCCTGTGACGCGCGCGCAAGTGCGCTGGGCTTATTCCGGCATTCGTCCTTTGTATGATGATGGAGCATCAAAGGCGCAAGAGGCGACGCGCGATTATGTTTTGAAGCTGGACAGGCCAGAGGGGCAAGCGCCTTTACTTTCGGTGTTTGGGGGAAAAATAACCACCGCCCGCAAGCTGGCTGAATCTGTGATGGATGAAATCAAGCCGTTCTTTCCTGACATGAAGGGCAAGTGGACGGCGCAATCAACCTTGCCCGGCGGTGCCATTGCCCATGATGCGGTTGAAGCGAAGATTGCGGAGTTGCAAAAAAAGCACTCGTTTCTCAAACCACAGAATGTGCGGCGGTTGTTTCGGGCCTATGGCACTGAGGTTGAGACTATTCTGGGGGACGCGCAGTTTGCCGCTGATCTGGGGCAGATGTTCGGTCCCGTTTCCGAGAAAGAAATTGCGCATCTTCGTGCAAATGAATGGGTTGTGACTGCTGATGACCTGTTGTGGCGGCGGTCCAAGCTGGGACTGCATATGAAGCCGGAAGAGCAGGAGGCGCTTCGGGTTTATGTGGAGGGAGATGTGCCTGTTGTGCCGAAGAGGAAAAAGAAGTGATACGCGCGCCGCTGGTATGTCATTGCCGGACTTGTTCCGGCAATCCATGGTTCTACGGGAGTGGAGCCATCCGGATAGATTCCGCCCGCACCACGATGGATTACCGCAACAAGTGCGGTAATGACAATTGGTTTGAATGTGTCACGTGGATTCTTGACATACAGGTATCACCATGACCCCCACCTACATCCTCGCAATTGACCAAGGCACCACCTCAACGCGCGCCATTGTCTTTGACAAAAAGCTCACCCCCAAGGGCTCCGGACAAAAGGAATTCAAACAGTATTTTCCAAATTCGGGCTGGGTCGAACATGACGTTGAAGAAATCTGGAAGTCGGTGTTGTTCACCTGCAAGGCTGCGCTCGCCAAAGCCAGGGTGAAACCGGAAGCCATCGCCTCCATTGGCATCACCAACCAGCGCGAAACTGTTGTGGTGTGGGACCGGAAAACCGGAAAGCCCATTCACAAGGCTATCGTATGGCAGGATCGTCGTACATCGGATCAATGTGCCGTAATGAAAGCTGCGGGATTTGAAGCAACGTTCACTGCAAAAACGGGACTGCTGCTCGACCCTTATTTTTCCGGTACGAAGCTGGCGTGGCTGCTTGATCATGTGAAGGGTGCGCGCGCCAAGGCCGAAAACGGCGAATTGGCTTTTGGTACCATTGACTCTTTCCTGATCTGGCGTCTCACGGGTGGAAAGGTGCATGCGACGGATGCCACCAATGCATCGCGTACATTGCTTTACAACATTCACAGCGGTGAGTGGGACGCAGAATTGCTCCGTATGCTGAATATTCCTGCGTCATTGCTGCCGGAGGTGAAGGACTGTGCGGCTGACTATGGCGTGACTGACAAGAAATTGCTGGGTGCCGCCATTCCGATTGGTGGTGTGGCGGGTGATCAACAGGCGGCGACCATCGGGCAGGCCTGTTTCAAACCGGGCATGATGAAATCGACCTATGGCACCGGGTGTTTTGCGCTTCTCAACACGGGCGAACGCGCCGTCGTTTCAAACAACCGTTTGCTCACCACGGTGGCCTATCAGCTGAATGGCAAGCGTACCTATGCGCTGGAGGGTGCCATCTTCATGGCGGGGGCCACGGTGCAGTGGCTGCGCGATGGTTTGAAATTGGTGAAGAAAGCATCGGAAACCGGGCCGTTGGCCAAGTCGGCTGATGACAAGCAGCAGATTTATCTGGTGCCCGCTTTTGTGGGTTTGGGCGCTCCCTATTGGAATGCTGAAGTGCGGGGCGCCTTGTTCGGACTGACCCGTGGCACCACCAACAAGGAAGTTGCCAAGGCGGCGCTCGAGGCGGTGTGCTATCAGACCCGTGACCTGCTTGAAGCCATGAAAAAAGACTGGGGCAGTGCGGGTGACACTGTGCTTCGCGTCGATGGTGGCATGACGTCGTCGGATTGGACCATGCAGTGCCTTGCGGATATTCTGAATGCACCAGTTGATCGCCCGAAGGTTTTGGAGACAACTGCGGTAGGTGCAGCCTATCTCGCGGGTCTGCAAGCAGGGTTGCTTCCGCCACCCGATAAATTTGCGGCAACGTGGAAGCGTGACAAACGGTTTGCCCCGAAAATGAAAGCGCAACTGCGCGAAGCAAAATATGATGGCTGGAAAGAGGCGGTGAGGAAATTGTTGTCGTGACCGTAGAGTTCGAAGCGCTGCGTCAACTTTCAGCGCGAATTGGTGCTGATCCTTTGCTGGTGCAGGCGGCGGGCGGCAACACGTCGATCAAGCAGGATAGCGTGATGTGGATCAAGGCGTCCGGCACGTGGCTGATGGATGCCTTGAAGAGAGATATTTTTGTGCCGCTTGACTTGGCTGCCTTGTTAAGGGCATTGGCTGAGGACAGTGCGGATTGTGAAAACTGCTTGTCCTTTATCCGGCAAGACTTGAACGCGCTGAGCTTGCGGCCCTCCATCGAAACCTCCGTACACGGATTGATGTCGCAAAAGGTTGTGGTGCATGTGCATTGTGTCAACACCATTGCACTGGCCATCCAGCAAAATGCAGAACTGTTGTTTGCCGAAAAACTTTCGACTTACAACTGGTCTTTCATTCCCTATGCGCGCCCCGGCTTGCAACTGTCTCGCGCCGTCCGCAAACATTTGAAGCCGGGGTCAAATGTGATGGTTTTGCAAAACCATGGTCTGGCGGTGGCGGCAGAAACAGTCGCAGATGCGGATGATTTGCTGAATTGTGTTGTCAAAGCCTTGCATTGTCCGCAACGGGCTTTCGCTTCACCTGATTTTGCAGCGTTGCAAATAGTGAGTGAAGGCACGGACTATGCTCCGGCCAAAAATCCATTCGCCCATGCGCCCGCACTGGATGAGGCGGCGCTGCGACTGGGTTGTGCCAATGTGTATTACCCTGATCATGTGGTTTTTCTTGGCACCTCCATACCGACTGACACTGCATCGGGTGCTGCTGCCGTGGCCGTTTCGGGCAAGGGTATGCTGGTGCGTAAGGACGGCAAGCCTTCCATAGAACCGATGTTGCGCTGTTTGGGTGATGTGTTCAGCCGCGTCACATCTGACGCCAAGCTCAAGGCGCTGACTGCCGTTGAAATTGACCAGTTGCTCAATTGGGATGCAGAGAAGTATCGTCAGACTTTGGGTCAACCGTAAATTCCTATGACAAACACAAATCCCATTCTCGCAGAAATTCTCCGTGGCTCGACAGTTGAGAGTCAACATCGTGGGGCATTTGTTGTCGTCGATGCGAAGGGACACATTGTAAGCGCTGAAGGTGACTTTTGCAGCCCCATATTTCCGCGTTCGGCTGTCAAAGCTTTTCAATGCGTGCCTCTCATTACAAGTGGGGCGGCTCAATATTTTGGTCTGACCGATGAAGAGATTGCCTTGTGCTGCGCCTCGCACAGCGGCGAAGCGGAACATGTGAGGGTGGCCTCGTCGATTTTGCGTAAGGCAGGCATTGATGAAGCCGCATATGAGTGTGGCGTTCATTGGCCGGAACGCATGGATGACCGGACAGCACTGATCAAACTTGGCGAGGGTCCACGTGCCATTCACAACAATTGTTCCGGCAAGCATGCGGGCATGTTGGCGCTGGCCAAATATTTGGGGGCACCTCTTTCAGGCTATGTGATGAAAGATCATCCGGTGCAGAAAGCGGTGGCCCAGGCGCTTGATAAATATTGCAATGCTGACACGGCCAATGCGCCGTGGGGCACGGATGGTTGTTCAGTTCCGACCTGGGCCTTGCCGCTTCAAAATGCAGCAAGGGGATTTGCAAAACTGTTTGCAGATGGCAACGCGGTGGGTGCGCGGATTGCAAATTCGGTGCGCGCGAATCCGTTCATGGTTGCAGGCACGGCCAAGTTTGACACGCGGATTATGCAGGCGGTGCCGCGCCTGTTTATCAAAGTCGGAGCGGAAGGAGTTTACTGCGGGGCATTACCGCATGCGTCAATCGGCTTTGCATTGAAAATTGACGATGGCGCATCGCGTGGTGCGGAAGTGGCCATTGCCCGGGTGCTGAGTGAACTCGACTGCTGGACTGCGGATGAGGCACGTGCAATTTCCGAATTCACGCATTCAACGATCCGGAATTGGCGCAAACTTGAAGTTGGTGCGACGCGCGCTAGCTTCTGACCATATTGCCAGTGACGCTTGCTTGATTTGGCACTTTTGCATTGGGCAGGGCAAGGTCTGTTGTAATGGGGTTTTCATGGTCCTTGCCGAAAATGGCACCTTTTGTAGCGCCGGAAATAATATTGTTGGCGATGATGAAGGGCCCCGGTCCCACTGCGGAAAACACGATGCCATTAGCGCAGTCTTTCACAATGTTGCCGGTGCAGGACAGGTTGCGGGCAAAGGCACCCCAGCCCAGACCGATGCCATAGTTTTCCGCATTCTCGACAACGTTGTTGGCTATCACCGTATCAGCTTCTGCGGCGATGCCACCGCCCAGCGTTTGACCTTCAGCGTTGACGCCAGCAATGTTCCGCACCACATTTCCGGTGCATTGGGCCAGGCGGCCACCCTTGTTGAAATTCGTGATGGCAATGCCATGGGCTGCGGTGTCGATCAGATTGTTTGCAACGACAGCGCCGGTGAATTCAAACTCGACATAGAGCGCCACTTCATTGCAGCGCGTGATGCTGTTTCCGGTGATGATACAATTGTCAGAGGACGCGTTCCGAATGCCCGTGAAAGCACAGTCCGCAATCCGGTTATTGCTGACGATGGTGCCATGCGAGGCAAAAATATTGATGCCGTTGCCATTGGGTCCGTTGCCGCCATCTTCTGCAGCGATGCGCGACACGATGTTGTTGGTGACGATCGTTGGGTTGTCGCCCTTGTCGTCACGCCAGACCTGAATGCCGTTGTTGCCGATGTCTGATACCGTGTTGCCGCTGATTTCCATGCCCGTTGCGGCAATGCTCTGGCAGGCCACCTGCTGGTGAAAGCCGAAGCGGTTGCCAACAATGCGCCCGCCACAGCTGGCGATGCGAAGCCCAGATTCACCGCCTGCAAAGTCACATTCATCAATAATTAAACGCTCGACGGCTTCGGCGGTGACAAGGTTGCCTTTCGTGCCCTTGGCGCTGAATGATATGCCTTGAATGACAATTTGTTTTGCGGGCAGGATGGAGAGTATTTTTCCGTTGATCGGCGCATGGATTTTGGTGGCACCGGGAATGCCTTGTATGGTGACGTTGGCGTTGACGGATATGACTCCGACTTCAAACGTGCCTGGTCCCAATTGTACCACGCCCCCAATTTTGCCTGCTTCGTAAATGGCGGCTTGCAGGGCAAGCGTTTGGTCACCCTTGCCGGGCTTGACGGATTGAGCGTTGGCTGAAAGGTTTAGATAGGGAGACGCAATGGCTGAAAGTAAAAGTGAACGGCGCGTCAGCATCAAAAGTCTCCTCCAAAGAATCTGATTCTGATTCGGTTAAATGTTAAAGCGATTGCGCAAGCTTTAATCATGCGTCTGCTTCTGTGCAAAACCCAAATGTGCGTTCAGTGCGGCGAGTAATTCTTGTGCGGCTTCGGGAATCACTGTGCCGGGCGGGAAGACAGCGGCAGCACCCATTTGACGAAGCTTGGCGATATCCTGTGGAGGTATCACGCCACCTGCCACGATGAGAATATCGGCGCGGCCCATTTCGGCGAGTGCTGATTTGAGTGCTGGCACGTGGGTGAGGTGGCCTGCGGCGAGGGACGAGACGCCGACGATGTGGACATTTTCGGCTACGGCTTTGGCGGCCACTTCTTCGGGTGTGGCAAAAAGCTGGCCCAGTTTTACATCAAAACCCAGATCGGCGAAAGCAGAGGCAATGACTTTCTGGCCGCGGTCGTGACCGTCCTGGCCGATCTTGGCGACAAGGATTGTGGGTGCGCGACCGTCAGCTTCGGTGAAGGCCGCAACAGCACGTTTGGCAGCGCGAATTTGCTCCAAATCTTTCGGGGTTGCTTCGTAAACACCCTTGCTGACTTCTGGTATTGCAGAGTGCCTGCCCCAGACGGCTTCGAGGGCCGCTGAAATTTCACCCAGTGTGGCCTTGGCGCGGGCGGCTTCCACCGACGCGGCAAGCAGGTTGCCGATGCCTGAACGCGCGACGTTACCCAGCGCCAACAAAGCAGAGTGGACTGCCACTGCATTGCGCTCCCGGCGTAAGCGGCCAAGTTTTTCGAGTTGTGACGACCGGACGGCGGCGTTGTCGACGGTCAGGGTTTCGATTGCTGAATCTTTCTCGGTCCTGAAAATGTTGGTGCCAATGACAATTTGTTCGCCGGCGTCAATGCGGGCCTGGGTGCGGGCAGC
>JAYUVC010000239.1:0-8798 GCA_043754325.1 Hyphomicrobiales bacterium | reverse complement strand
CATGAAGCCGTGGAACGCGGCCTATCAGGATTGGGCGGTGCGCTTGGGTCTTTATGAAACCCCACAGCCCTATCTGTTCAACATCTGGTCCGAGCCGATGCGCCGGTTCCAGCTTGCCGCCGAGGGTTTCGGCCCCCGCCAGCCGCCCGACCACCTGCGCGCGCGCTTGAAACAGGCGATGCACCCCTTGCCGATCTGGTATGCCCCCTTCGGCGACGAGGATGCGGCCTTCGGCTACTCGGTCCACGCCCTGACGCAGCGACCGATGGACATGTATCACTCCTGGGGCAGCCAGAACGCGTGGCTGCGGCAGATCCGGGGCCAGAACGCGCTGTTCCTGCCAACCAAGATCTGGGAGGAGCAGGGCTTTGCAAAGGACGACTGGGCGCGGGTCTCCAGTCGTGCCGGGGTGATCACCGTGCCGGTCGCGCATATGGCGGCGCTGAATGAAAACACCGTCTGGACCTGGAACGCCATCGGCAAACGCAAAGGCGCCTGGGCCTTGGACACCGACGCCCCTGAAGCAAAAAAAGCATTTTTGCTCAACCACTTGATCAGCGATCTTCTTCCGGAACGCGAAGGCGGATATCGCTATTCAAACAGCGACCCCGTGACAGGGCAGGCGGCTTGGTATGATTTGAAAGTGCGGGTGGAGAAGGCAGTGGATCAGAGTGATGAAAGTGCGCCGCAATTCGCAACGCTACGAGGTTTGAATGACAAGTAACGTTCCTCCCCCGGCGCTACGCGCCACCCCCTCCCGCAAGGGGAGGGGGAAGTCGTCCCACCTTTCCCCCTCCCTTCACGGGAGGGGGTGGCGCGTAGCGCCGGGGGAGGGAAGTCTCATATGACCAGCCTCCCAACCACAACCACCAAAAAACTGGGCCTCGTCATCGACCTCGACACCTGCGTCGGCTGCCAGGCCTGCGCCACATCCTGCAAGGAGTGGAACGCGCAAGGCATCTCCGCCCCCTTGACCGACGACAAACCACGCTCCGCCGAACCCATGGGCGTGTGGCTGAACCGCGTCCACGGCTATGAAGTTGATGGACGTATTGTCCACATGCCACGCTCGTGTCTGCATTGCGAAGACGCCGCCTGCGTCACTGTTTGTCCCACAGGTGCGAGTTACAAACGCAAGGAAGACGGCATCGTTCTGGTCAACGCCGAAACCTGCATTGGCTGCAAACTCTGCTCCTGGGCCTGCCCCTATGGTGCCCGCGAATATGACCACACCGAAGGCGTCATGAAAAAATGCACGCTCTGTGTGGACCGCATTTACAACGAACATCTCGATGAATCTGACCGCGTTCCCGCCTGTGTCAAAGCCTGCCCCACAGGAGCCAGACATTTCGGTGACCTGGGCGACGAAAAATCCACAGTTTCACAACTGGTGCAGGAGCGCGGCGGATATGACTTGATGGCAGAGATGGGTTACAAACCCACCAACAAATATTTGCCGCCACGGGCAAGGCGCGAAAGCACCACCTTCGCCGAACCCCTGCCAAAAAGCACAGGTTCCGCCATGGATAAACTCTTCACCTGGGCAGACAAGTTGCTGACGGCGTCGTCAACAGCGACGACGGCGTCACAACCTGACAATTCATCGAAACTGGAGGGATGAGCTTGCGTCACTTCCCTCCCCCGGCGCTTTGCGCCACCCCCTCCCGCAAGGGGAGGGGGACGTCCATCCCACTTTCCCCCTCCCTTTACGGGAGGGGGTGGCGCGCAGCGCCGGGGGAGGGAAGTGCCCCATGAACCCCGCCTATTCCGTCATCCTCTTCACCACCGCGAGCGGCGCAGGCTACGGTCTGCTGGCTCTCCTTGGTCTCGTCGGCTTCAACCACGGCCAAGCCTCGTCCCCCACCTTCGCCCTCACAACAACAGCAATCGCACTCACCCTGATTACCATCGGTCTCCTCTCCTCCACCCTCCACCTCGGCCACCCCGAACGTGCGTGGCGCGCCCTCTCACAATGGCGCTCATCCTGGCTCAGCCGGGAAGGCGTCGCCGCCGTCGCAACTTACCCTATCGCAATCGCCTTCGCGGCAACATGGTCCGGCATCATCACCGCTCCAACCCTCATCAAACCCCTCGGCCTCCTCACATTAATCATGTGCACTGTTACTGTCATTTGCACAGCGATGATCTACCGCTCCCTCCGCACCATCCGCCAGTGGAACCACAAACTCGTCGTACCCGTTTATCTTGCTTTGGCACTTGCCAGTGGCGCAGCACTGCTTCCCGCCATCGCGATCTTTTTCAACCGCTGGCAAATTTTTCAGGCCGCACTTGCAACGCTGGCGCTCGTCGTCGCACTCATCCTCAAACTCGCCTACTGGCACCTGATCGACCGTATTCCCCGCACCCACACCACAGGCGAAGCAACGGGCCTTGGTGAAAACGTGCGCATGTGGGAATTGCCGCACACCAACCAAAACTTCATCCAGAAAGAAATGGGTTTCGTCGTGGCCCGCAAACACGCCAGAAAACTCCGCATGGCCGTCATTCTGCTGCTCGCCCTTGCAGCCTTCCTCTCCGCCTGTACCGTTATCTCACCTTGGATCGCGCTGGCCGTCATCCCGCCGCTGGCTTTTGCCATTTGGATTGAACGCTGGCTTTTCTTCGCTGAGGCTGAACACGCAGCCATGCTCTATTACGGCAAAACCGCCGTTTAACCCGCTTGTAACACCCGCCCGAACCATATAAAGAACTCCTTATATAGTTTTTGAGGTACCACACATGTCCCGCCAAACATTCCCCGAAGCCTTAGCCGCACGCCCCTGGATGCTGGCCGATGGTGCCACCGGCACCAATTATTTCATGATGGGTTTGCAATCTGGCGATGCGCCGGAAATGTGGAACTTCGACCACGCCGACCGTGTGCGCAGCCTGCACAAGCAATTCATCGAAGCCGGTGCCGACATCATTCTCACCAACACCTTCGGCGGCAATCGCCATCGATTGAAACTGCATGACGGCCAGGACAAAGTTCACGCCGTCAACGTGGCCGCCGCCAAACTCGCCCGTATTGAAGCCGACGCATACACCGCACGACAAATCTTCGTGGCAGGCTCCATTGGCCCCACAGGTGAAATTTTCATGCCGGTTGGCGCATTCCCGTATGAAGAAGGCGTGAGCGCATTTGCCGAACAGGCCATGGCGTTGAAAGATGGCGGCGTTGACGTGCTGTGGATGGAAACCATGTCATCGGAAGATGAACTCCGTGCCGCCGTCGAAGGCGCATCACAAGCCGGATTACCAATCGTAACAACAATGAGCTTCGACACCAATGGCCGCACCATGATGGGCATGACCCCCACAGCCTTCGGCGCCATCGCCGACACCCTCGCCGCAAAACCCGTGGCCATCGGCGCCAACTGCGGCGTGGGCGCATCGGAACTCATCGCCACCGTCTTGGGGCTAACAGCCGCAAGACCAGACATCGCCGTCGTCGCCAAAGGCAACTGCGGTGTCCCGCAATATCACGATGGCCACATCCACTACAGCGGCACCGTCGAACTCATGGCCGACTACGCCCGCATTGCACTGGATGCAGGTGCAAAAATCATCGGCGGCTGCTGCGGCACGTCGCCCGAACATTTGGCATCAATGCGAAAAGCATTGGAAGGTCACACCAAAGGCGCAAGGCCGACAATTGAACTGGTGGAAGAAAAACTGGGGCCTGTGTCAGAACTGGCAAAAGGCATAGACACAGCAGCAGCGGGTGCTGCCAGGCGCGAGCGCCGTCGCGGGTAAAGGCCCTCAACAGCCCTTCGGGCAGCTTCTCCAGAGGAGAAGCGACTGGTTGTTGAACCTCCCCTCAACTCTGGTCATTTGTGGAGGTCCCACCGCGAGTCGCTTCTCCTCTGGAGAAGCTGCCCAAAGGGCTGATGAGGTCCCTTCGCTGAAAAAATACTCTGACTGCAGCAACGGAAAACAGTGGCTCCATCCGTCTTATGGACATGAAGTACTCCCAACCCCTCACCTACGCTCGCGCAAAACACATGCGCCGTGAACCAACAGAACCTGAACGCAAACTCTGGGGCGCACTGCGCAACCGGCGGCTTGGTGATCTGAAATTCCATCGGCAAGTGCCAGTCGGACCTTACATCGTGGATTTCATCTGTCATGAACATGGCGTCGTCATTGAGTTGGATGGTGCGACCCACAGCGAAGACTATGAAATGTCTTACGATGAAAGACGATCAAGACTCCTGCAATCCCTCGGCCTCATCGTGCATCGGGTTTGGAACAGCGAGGTCCATTCCCATTTTGATGATGCAGTAAATGGAATCTATGCTGTTGTGACAGAACAACCGAAGAAAGCACGCAACGAAATGAAATGGCTGCCTGCGCCAAAATAAAGGACCTCATCAGCCCTTCGGGCAGCTTCTCCAGGGGAGAAGCGACTGGTCAATGGACCTCCCACAATCTCCAACATAAAGAGATGTCCACCCACGAGTCGCTTCTCCCCTGGAGAAGCTGCCCGAAGGGCTGATGAGGTCCCTTAGTCCCACTCAAATTTTCCCACCACCACAGGCTTCCCCAACATGAAACAATCCGACACCAATTGCAACGGCGATGCATCCACATCTGATTTCCCGGCCTTCAACAACCGCGCAAACTTCGCATAGATATCCTCATACTCATGCAGCACCGCTTCCTTCACCGTCTTGCCATTGACGACAAGCACCGAGCCGCCCTTTTTCAAATGCAGCTTCAACCCATCCCGCGTGCCAACCTCAATCTCCCACGTCTGCGCACCCTTCTGCCGCCAATCAAACACCGCCGATAAATCTGCGGCAGCGCCGTCCCCGCGTTTGAAGCGAATATCCGCCCCAATTGCCGTTGCCGAATTCGCAGGGATCTCAATCACCGCACTTTCAACAAACACCGCCTCCGGCAAAATCTTCGTTACAATTGACAGCGCATTGATGCCTGGATCAAACACGCCAAACCCGCCCGTCTGCCAGATCCACTCTTGCCCCGGATGCCAGCGGTTCACATCTTCCTTCCACGTCACCCGCAAAAAATCGACATGTTTGCCTTTGAGCAACTTCTTCGCCTCATCAACCGACGCATTGTAACGCGAATGCCACGTCGCATAGAGCACGCGCTTTTTCTTGACGGCATAAGCCAGCATCGCCAGCAACTCGCCCACCGTGGGAGTAGGGGGCTTCTCGATCAGCAAATCCCAACCTGCATCCAGCGCTTCTTTCGCCATCACCAACCGCACCGAAGGCGGCGTGCACAGCGCCACACAATCCACTGTCAACTTGCTGGCCCTCAAATCGGCCAGTGTCTCAAAACACGGCACATCCTCAATCTTGCCATGCCGACTGACTCCGGCGACCAAATTGAAGTTCTTGTTCTTGGCTATGCAAGGCAAATGTTGATCCCGCGCAATCTTGCCAATGCCGACAACGGCAATTTTGTAAACCATAAGTGAATTCCCTTCGCGTAGACACTCTTAACCCGCTTCACCTCTTGTCTCAACCGTCGCTTTCCGCCATGGGGTGGTCGTGCAATGCGCGGGTCAGATTCACCTGCTCAGTTATCCTGCAAAGGCCGAAATTGGAGTGCCCACATGAGCGACGCTGGCGATCTTGACCTGAACACCCTCAACGATGAAGAGTTGGTGCAGCAAGTCCATGATGACTTGTACGACGGCCTGAAGGAAGAGGTCGAAGCGGCCGTCCATATTCTGCTGGGCCGCGGCTGGACTCCTTACAGGACTTTGACCGAAGCCCTCGTTGAAGGCATGCGTATCGTCGGCATCGATTTCCGCGACGGTATCCTGTTTGTACCCGAAGTGTTGCTTGCCGCCAACTCCATGAAAGCCGGCATGTTCATTCTGCGCCCGCTGCTCATCGCCACCGGCGCACCCCGCCTCGGCAAAATGGTCATCGGCACCGTGAAGGGCGACATTCACGACATTGGCAAGAATTTGGTCGGCATGATGATGGAAGGTGCAGGCTTTGAAGTCATCGACCTTGGCATCAACAATTCAGTCGAAAAATATCTGGCCGCCATTGACGAACATGGCCCGGACATTCTCGGCATGTCGGCCCTCCTCACCACCACCATGCCCTACATGAAGGTCGTCATCGACACCATGAAGGAAAAAGGTATCAGGGATGATTACGTGGTGCTCGTGGGTGGCGCACCGCTGAATGAAGAATTTGCCAAAGCCGTGGGTGCTGACGCCTATTGCCGGGATGCAGCGGTAGCGGTGGAAACCGCAAAAACCTTCATGGCCCGCCGCCACAACCAGCAGCGTGCCGTCTGAATAACAGGAAAAACGCGCCCACCGGCAAGGTGGACGCGTTTCTCAAAGGCGTCAAATCCTGTTAGATAACAGGTGTCGTGATCTGCGTGCCGAGCAATGTGAATTTGTCGACAATAGCGCGGGTAATGAATGGCATGGCCGTCACAAGGGCGAGCCCCATTGCAGCAGCAATCAAACCGTATTCAATGGCAGTTGCGCCGGATTCATCTTTCAGGAACTTGTTCATTTGTCTTCTCCAAAGTTGATTTTAAAAGCGCCGTTCCCGATTCAAACTGCACCATGCGGTCGTCTCGTGAACCTGAACATACGATGCCATGAAATTTTTAAATGCCACTGAATCGAATCCTTGCAATTTTAATGAACTGTCGATTCCCGCGATGCTCGTGCAGCTATGGTTGATATTCCATGAATCTGTTTGCAGGACGTAACAGCGTCCTCAAATTTGTCATTACCGGACTTGTTCCGGTAATCCATGGTTCAACAGGGGTGGAGTTATCCTGATAAATCACGCTCGCACCACGATGGATTGCCGGAACAAGTCCGGCAATGACAATGCTTGCTGGCTTTAAACATGCATCATGGCTGGTTCAAATGCAAAACGCGCTCACCCGGAGATGAACGCGTCTGCTAAGTCAGGAGTACGGCCCCGTAAGGCCGCAAAACCAATACTAGACAACAGGTGTCGTGATCTGCGTGCCGAGTGTTGTGAACTTGCTTACAATGGCCCGCGTGATGAATGGCATGGCGGTAACCAGGGCGAGGCCCATGGCGGCAGCGATCAGGCCGTATTCAATGGCGGTTGCGCCGGATTCGTCTTTCAGGAACTTGTTCATTTGTCTTCTCCAGAGTTGATTTTAAAAGCACCGTTCGCAATTCAAACTGCACCATGCGGTCGTCTCGTGAACATGAACAGACTTTGCCATCAAGGATTTAAAACCCGCTGAAAGTGATCAGTACAATTTGAGTGAATTGTCGATTTACGCAATGCGTGTGTAACTATGCTTGATATTCGATGAATCTGTTCGCGGGACGTAACAGCGTCCTCAAATTTGTCATTACCGCACTTGTTCCCATAGGCGCTAACTTAAGGTGATCTCTCTCAGTTTTGTCATTACCGCACTTGTTGCGGTAATCCATGGTTCAGCAAGCGAAATCGTTGAGTTTTGGTTTTTTTCGCCACGCTTCTGGCCTCCACTCTTGCTGAGGGATGGATTACCGGGACAAGCCCGGTAATGACAAAGTCAAGGGTTTCCGCCTTAGAGCGGTTCTTGATGAGTTGGAATCACCTCTGAAAAACCCGTCATTCCCGCGAACGCGGGAATGACGAAAATTTGAGATGCAGTTCAAACTAACCCAGAACCGCTCTAGCTGATGCAACCAGACTCGGCGCGTGTCGGGGCGACTTGGGCTGCCAATAGGCGCATCAGTTCATCGCGCTTTTCCGGCTTCGCAACGACTGTTCCGATGATGGTGCATCCGGGGTCTTTCATGTTGACTTCCTGTTTTGAGAAATCGCCACGGCAAGGATGATGATGGCGCCGCGGGCAATGAGTTGTTGGGAAAATTCAAGGCCAGCAAGAATGAGCCCGTTGTTGATGAGGCCAATCATCAGGGCACCCATGATTGAACCGATGACTGTGCCCTTGCCGCCAAACAGGCTGGTGCCACCGAGGACTGCGGCTGCAATAACTGAAAGCTCGTCGCCCTCGCCGAGTTGAAAGCGTCCGGTTTGAAAACGGCCGGCATAGAGCATGCCCGCAATCGCTGCGGCAAAACTCGAAATGATGAGCACCTTGAACTTGATGTTAAGGGTGTTGACGCCGGAATAGCGTGCAGCCGTTTCGCTGCCGCCCGTGGCCAGAACCTTCCGGCCAAAGGTCGTGCGCTTGAGCACGACATGTCCGATTGCAGCTGCAATCACCATCCAGAACAGCAACACCGGCAGCGGACCGACATAGCCGCCGCCAAACAACCAGTTATAGCCATCGCTCAAAATGGGCACGGCCTTGGTGCCGCTGACCCACATGGACGTTCCCTTGGCCACACCCATCATGGCAAGGGTGGTGAGGAAGGTTGGAATGCCAATGCGTGTGCTGATCACACCATTGATGACCCCCACAATCAAACCAGTTGCAACGCCTGCAAGAATGCCCAAGGGCACGCCACCAATGTCCATCGCCATGGCCGTGGCGACCGAGGCGAGGCCCGCCACCGCTCCAATGGAAAGATCAATTTCTCCTGCGGCAAGCACGTAGGTCATGGCCACCGCCATGATCGCGATGGGTGCGGTCTGGCGCACAATGTTGAGAAGGTTGTTGGTGTCGAGAAATCCCTTGTGACCCAAGGTTACCGCAAAGAAAATGAAGATGCCGACAAAGCCGATATAGATGATGTTCTGGCGCCAGTCGGTGAGCCCAATCCGCGTTGCCAGTGATGGTGTCATTGTTTCAGCCATTGTTGCGAACCTCTTGAAGGATTGTCTGGAGTTTGCGTTCTGCAAATTGCATGT
>JAYUVC010000238.1:0-3934 GCA_043754325.1 Hyphomicrobiales bacterium | reverse complement strand
CATTTTCGGTGAATTTTATACGTTTGCCATGGACGGGTAAACCCATGAACACGCCCCTTGGCGAACAGTCAAAAGCCAGACGGCTGGCGACGTGATTTGCATCGGCCACCAGCAGCGCAATGGTGAAACGCAAATCCGGAATATCGCGGAAATCCTGTTCCAGCATGGCGCGGTAACCGGCGAGACCGAAGCGGCGGTCGTTGTGGCGGACGTTGTCGGCGACAAAGGTGCCGAGGCTGTTCCAATCCTGGCGGTTGAGGCAGTCGATATAGGTGCGGTAGAGGGTGGTGAGATCGGCTTGGGTCATGAGATGTTATGGCAGTGTTTACAGCATGCGATCTACTCAAAATCATCCTGCATGGCGATTTGCGCAAACGCGGCCATGACCGTGCGTGGAGCACCCGTCTTGACGGGCAATACACTAAGCCGTTGCACACGATCAAACCGGAAGTGGCGAAAATCCTCGCGCTTTTCACACCAGCACAACATCGCTCCTTTCGGCCCATAAGGTTCCGTTGTGAGCGGCCAGACCACGCGCTCGGTGGCCCTGCCGCATTTGTCCTTGTAGAGGATTTTAAGTTTAAGTTCATGGAGGAGGGCCTGCCGCAAGGATTCGGCATCAGCATAAGGTGCGATTGCCTTCGCGGTGGATTTGCCGAAGCTTGCGGGGCTGGCGGATGCTTCAAGCGTGCGGGCGCGAATGGCTTCAAGACCATCAAGCAAGCGCCGCGCCTCTTGTGCAACTTCACCTCCGGAAAAATGCACTGTCAGCAAGGCGCCAAGCCAGATTGATTCGGCGGCGGCTTGTGGCAGCTGGTCAAGAACAGCAGCAGTTTCGGTGTGTGTCTTCATATCTCAAAGCAGCCTTGTTGAATGGGTGCAGTGCATTTCAGTGATATCACCGCAACCCAGTGATTTTTTGTTTCTAAGTCAGGCTCAGAAGCGTGGCCAGCGGAAGATAGAGCGACAAAGGCTTGCTGCGAAAGCCGACAAAACCCAAGTGTTCGTAAAATGCCTTGGCCGTCTCATCTTTGGCCTCCACAATCATGGCGTAAATCGCAGCATCTGACGTTGCGGCGCGTTTGGCAGCGTCGATGACCAGTGCGCCACCAAGTCTCATGCCCTTGAAGTGCTGATCAATCGCCAACCGGCCAATGAGGGCCGCAGGGATGACGGGGTATCTCGGCAACTTCTTTGCGTCAGCATCGGTGATATCGTTCAGTGGAATACTTGTCGCAGCCAGCGTGTAGTAGCCCGCAATCCGGTTGTCGTCGGTCACGGCCACAAAACAATTTCCAATACGGCGCTTGATGTCTTGTGATGCTCGCGTGGCCAGATAGTCGTCAAGGGAGGCAACACCACAGGCAAAGGTTTTTCGGTCGTGTGATGCATTGAGAGGTTCAATGCGGAACGACAAGCTCACGCAGAAACTTTCACCAGCTTCTTGTGCGACTTGGCAGCGCGGCGAAGTGCTGCATTGGCCTTGGGCGGATTGAGAAGGGCGCGGGCGAAAGCGCGCTGGTCCGTGGCGGACAATGTCATGATCTGCGCCTCGGACACAGCCTTCCGCGCCGCCTCTTGTGCCGCCGCCACAACAAAATCACTGACACTGCGCCCCTGCATTTCAGCCGCACGCTTGACAATGTCGAGTGCGGCAGGAGCGATGCGGGCCTCAATACGGGAGGTGCGGGCGGGCTGGGACATGGAAGAGTGTGTACGGTGGTTTGCCGGACATGTCAAGATTAGCAGTTGGATTTTCAAATGTCTTAAAATCCAAATGTGATCTAAGTCTGATAGTGCGGAGGACACAAGTTAGTGGGTAGATAGAATGCACTGTCACCAAAATTTTGCTGTCCCTTTTCTCTCGTCCTCTTTTCTCTTCTACTCACTTGAGGTTATTTTGCAGCGTCACGTTTTTCAATTGCCTGCCGTTTTTCTTCCGGAAGGCTGGCGTAAACTTCATCCAGTTCCTTCGGATGGGTAATCACATCATAAGCGATTTGGTTGACGAGTTTGAACAAAACTTCCGCAGTGTCCCGGTTGTCACGAAGGTCCAATGTTCCGGGATGGACTGATTCATTACCTATGACTCGGACAATATCCAAACTCTTTTGAATTTTCGGGCTGACGCCGCGTTGCACCAGTTCTGCGATATCGTTGTTTATATTTTTCCCCGGCAATCCGAGTTGAATGCAGAGTTTCTGGATACAGAGCCTCAGCAATGCTGCGGCAGCACGTGCAGAAAATGGAAGCACATCTCTGGCTTCATTGAAGTCTTGCTTGATTTCATCACTGAGGTCAGAGTTAGGTTCAATTTCAAATTTTATGTTAGGAAATATCACATTGTCGTACAACCACAAACTCACGTCGTTACAACTTCGACATCGACTCACATGCAAATTATCTAACGTTTGACTGTATTGGCTCTCTTGATGATCATTGATAGTGAGGTCTCCGGTTGCGTGACGTTTCCAGGCACGAAGGACGTTGGGTGAAATTTTCTGCTCCTCATCCCGCAGATTCTGCTCGTTTTTCTCGATCCGCTGCACCATTTCGGTGGTAAGTAGCCTCGGTATATTTAAGTCATCTTTATTTCGCGCAATCCTACCCGCATAAATCTCGTACCAGAACTGATCTGCAAAAGCACCGCAACGTGGGCAATTGAATGACTTCTTGCTTATTGAAGGTGTTTCGAACCTCGGAGGCGTGATCGGCATCTCAATTCCCCAAAATAGCACTCTCCAAAATATCCAGCCCTTCATTCAGCACCATGTCACTCGCCGTCAGCGGGGTCAGCATGCGGACTGTGTTTGCGTAAATTCCGCAGGTCAAAATCAGCAGGCCGCGTTCCAGGCATTTTGTGGTCAGTGCTTTTGTGGCGGCGGCGTCGGGTTTGTCGCCGCCGTGTTCCGTCACCAGATCGAACGCACACATCGCACCTAGGCCGCGAATGTCGCCCATGGGCATGCCTTTGGCTTTGGCTTTGATCGCCTTCAGGCGCTTCATGATGGTTTCGCCCTGCTTGTTGGCGCGGCCCAGCAAATCCTCGGCTTCGAAGGCGTCGAATACGCCAAGCGCTGCTGCACAGGCGATGGCGTTACCGGCATAGGTGCCGCCGATGGCACCGGGGTCTGGCGCGTCCATGATTTTTGCGCGGCCCACAACGGCGGCCAATGGGAAGCCACCTGCCAGGGATTTGGCTGCTGTCATCAGGTCTGGTTCCACGCCATAATGTTCCATGGCGAAGAATTTTCCGGTGCGGCCAAAGCCGGTCTGGATTTCATCGGCGATCAACAGAATGCCGTGGTCGTCGCAGAGTTTGCGCAAGCGGACCATGAGTTCTTTCGGTGCGATATAAAATCCGCCTTCGCCCTGCACGGGCTCTATGATGATAGCGGCCACACGTTCTGCTTCTACGTCGCATTTGAACAGCAACTCGATGGCATGAATTGAATCTTCAACCGATATGCCGCGATGTTCAACCGGAAACGGCACATGCCAGATGCCGCCGGGCATGGGGCCGAACTTCGCCTTGTAGGGCAGCACTTTTCCGGTGAGGGCCATGCCCAGCAAGGTGCGACCATGGAAACCACCGTGGAAGGCGATGACGTCGCTGCGGCCTGTGTAGGCTCTGGCAAATTTGACAGCGTTCTCGATAGCTTCGGCGCCCGTGGTGACCAGTGCTGATTTCACGTCGCCCGATATGGGGGCCACAGCATTCAGCTTTTCGCAGACCTCGACAAAGGGTGTGTATGGCATGACCATGGCGCAGGTGTGGGTGACTTTTTCCAGCTGCTCGTACACCCGCTTCATCACCAGCGGGTGACGGTGGCCGGTGTTGACCACGGCAATGCCGCCGCCGAAATCGATATAGCGGTTGCCTTCAATGTCCCAGATCTCGGAATTCTCGGCCTTTTCCGCCATGACGGCAGCG
>JAYUVC010000237.1:0-11721 GCA_043754325.1 Hyphomicrobiales bacterium | reverse complement strand
CATCTCTGCACAAGATGATCGGTTGCGCCTTGAGACCCACAAAGACAACAAGGGCATGTTCGGCTTTCTCGACGGTATTGATGACGCCGAAGTTTTTGCGGCTCTCACAAGATCAGCTGGCGATTGGCTGAAAGCCAAAGGCCGCACCGGCATGATCGGCCCCTTCAGCTTTTCCATAAATGATGAAACAGGAATGCTGGTCGATGGATTTGATACGCCCCCAAACATGATGATGGGCCACGGCAAACCATACTACGCCAGTCAGATGGAAGCCCAGGGCTTCGCCAAAGCGAAAGATGTAATTGCCTATCACTACGATTTCGCGCCTGAGCCACCCGCCATTCTGCAGCGCGTACAAAAGCGGGCCCTCGCCTCTGGTGATTTCACTATTCGGCCGCTCAAACTGTCGGACATGAAAAATGAAATCCGACTCATCATGGATATCTTCAACGATGCCTGGTCCAACAACTGGGGCTTCGTGCCCTGGACCCAAGGCGAACTCGACAAGCTGGGCAAGGACCTGAAACTTCTGGTCAACGGCAACTACGGCTACATCGCAAGCTACAAGGGCGAGCCTGCGGCCTTTGTAGTGACATTGCCGAATTTGAATGACTGGATCAAAGGCATGAATGGCAAAATCCTGCCCTTCAATTGGGCCAGATTGATTGGCCATATCATCAGGAAAAAACCGAATTCATTTCGTATGCCGCTGATGGGCGTGCGCCGGAAGTTCCATGGCACACCGATCGGGTCGTCACTGTCGACTTTGGTGATTGACGCTGCCCGCAGCTATCATGTGGGTCGCGGCGGAAAGTCAGCGGAACTGTCCTGGATCCTCGAAGACAATTATCCCGTGCGCAAAATCATCGAAGCTTTTGGTGGCGTGCCATATAAAACCTATCGCATTTACGAGAAGGCCCTGTGAGCCGCTGGCGTTGCGTCATACTGGCAGCCGGACGCGGTGCTGATGACCCGATGGCAAAAGCCTTCGGCGTGAAACATAAATGCACCATCGACATTGCAGGAAGACCGATGTTGCAATGGGTGGTGGAAGCATTGCGTGGCACTGCAATTGCGTCGCCTTATGTGATTGTCATCGACGATGCGAAGGCTGCCACAAAAGCGCCGGATGTGGACATCATTGGCGCCGAAAACTCGGCCCCTGCTTCGGCGATTGCCGCGATCAACCACCTCAATCATTTTCCAGTTCTGATCACCACAGGGGACCATCCCCTGCTTACGCCAGCTATGATCAATCACATGCTGCAACAGGCGGAAGCATCGCACGGCGATGTGCTGGTGGGGCTGGCCACAATGGAAACCATCAAGGCGGCTTATCCTGATACCAAACGCACGTATTTCAATCTGGGGGGAACCCATGTGTCGGGCTGCAATCTGTTTGCCGTAAAGACACAGGCCGGACTAAAGCTGCTGGAGCGCTGGCAGGATTTGGAACGCAATCGCAAAAAACCCTGGAAACTTGTGGGGGCTTTTGGGGTCATGCCAATCCTGTGGTTTGCCACTGGCATGTTGACGCCCGAACGTGCTTTCGGTCACATCTCACGCAAACTAGGAATTGTTGTGAAGCCGGTGTTCCTGCCGTTTGCGGAAGCCGCGATTGATGTTGACAAGCCGTCAGATCACGCGCTGGCAGAAACCATCCTCAACAGGCGCTTAAACCCAGCTTGAAACCAGCAGCCGCGCCTGCTGCAAATCCACCGGGAAATCCACTTCGCTCCAGCGCAGACCTGTGATTTCAACCACGCCAACGGGAACTTTCTTTGCCAGCGATCCAATTGCAGACGGGAACCAGCGCTTCAAACCTTGCGGGTCGCGCATGGCGAGTTCCAACTCGTTGACGTAGTGTTTTGCACCTTCGCCGCGGAAAATATAAAAACCGATGGCTTCCGCATCGACGGTATCGAGAGGCAATGTCTTGCCCACTTCGGTCAAACGCGCACCGTCCAGCATGACTTTCATGTCATCGGCATCAAACGCGTCTTTCCGGTTGATGGCGACGCTGATCGGCTGTGTGGAAGGTTGAAGCAATCGCGCCACCAGGTCGCCGCGAAACACATTGTCGCCATTTACCTGAATAAAATCCCTGTCCATGTAGCTGCGCAACAACCAGCAACTCGCCAGATTATCGGCAACGGCATAGAACGGGTTGAAAACGGTAGTAACCGTTATGTCCAATCTGGTCGCGATCAACGCCAGCGCCTGTTCCATCTTGTCGGCGCCATAACCCGTGACGACCACAAAATCCTTCAGTCCATTTTCGGCAAAGGCTTCCACCTGCCGTTCAATCAAGCTCTTGCCGCCAATGTCGAGAAGTGCCTTTGGCACATCCGCCGTCAAGGGCAGCAACCGCTTGCCCTGCCCTGCTGCCAGAATGATCACACGCACAATGCTTGAATCCGTGATTGGAGAACGACTAAGTTGAGGGTTCATTCGCACCCGATTCACCCAAAGTCAACGAAAGCCGCAAAACCTGTCCTTCACGCTCGCCCATCTCTCTGACGTTCACTTGCCCCATGTGCGCAAACGCATGGTCCTGCGAAATTTTGCCGGAAAACGGATCGTCGGCAGCTTCTCCTGGTTTCTCAACCGCAAGCCCAAACATCTGCTGGCCATCGCAGACAGCATTCAGAACAGCATTCTGGCCGCCAATCCGGACCATGTGGCACTCACCGGCGATCTGATCAATCTTGCCGCCTGGAGTGAATTTCCCAATGCAGCAAAATGGATGTCACGCTTCGGCCCGCCCGATCGCCTGACTTTTGTACCCGGCAACCACGACACCTATGTGCCGGTACCTTGGGAAAAAGGTCTGGGCCACTTCGAACCGTGGATGAGTTCTGACCGCAACGACACAAATTCTGATGCTTCACCTTTTCCCTTTGTGCGCATGCGCCGGACAACGGCCCTCATCGGTCTCAACACGGGTCAACCACAAGGCTATCATTTGGCAACGGGCACCTTGGGGCCGCAACAATTGCGCGACTTGAAGAACATTTTGGCCTTGCTGGGCCAACAGGGTTTTTACCGGGTGGTGATGATTCATCATCCGCCGCTTGCCGGACTCGCCATCAAACGCAAGGCGTTGACTGATGCAGCGGAACTAAAGGCGGTACTGACCGAAGAGGGTTGTGAACTGGTTCTGCATGGCCATAACCACACACAGACTTTAAACTGGCTCGAGACCAAGACCGGACCAGCGCCCATCATCGGTGTACCATCGGCTTCCGCCATGGGGGGCGTCATTCATGGCCCGGCGGCCTGGAACCTCTATCACATCCGCCGTCTCCAAGGCCGTTGGACAACCGATATGACAATCAACAGCTGGAACCGGCAAAGCGCGACCGTGGAAGCGCAGCCGACAGTCACGCTTTTGCCACCTTGATCACGGAAGTGACACGCATGAACCCGACGCTGGAAAAATTTGGCTATCCGCACACGCTGCTCAGGGAATTCGAACATTGGTGCATTCTCCGGCGTCCAGCACAGGCAACACTCGGCGCGCTGGTGCTGGGTTCGAAACATTTGGCAACATCATTCGGCACGCTCCCGGCTGAAGCACATGCCGAACTGCATGCCTGCACGTCGACGCTGGAACGCGCTTTAACCCTGTTTCGGCCCTATGATAAAATCAATTATTTGGCTTTGATGATGGTGGACCCGAAAGTGCATTTTCATGTGCTGCCGCGCTACACCACGACGCAGGAATTTGAGGGTGTGGCGTTTCCCGATCCCGGCTGGCCGGGCATGCCGGATTTGAAGGCAGCACCGGATTTGTCTGACTCGACACAAAAAGCCCTGCACGCTTCCCTGCTGGACGCCTTTGCCCAAGTTGTATAATCCCGACTTTATGTTGAGCTTCAAGGGCATGGCGATTTGCTGACGGTCATCGACAGATATGTGTTGCGGCAAATTTCAAAGCCACTCCTCGCCAGCCTTGGCATTGGCCTGCTGGTGTTGTTGGCAGAACGGCTGGTGCGCCTGCTTGACGTAACGCTCGGGAAAAAGAATTCCTTTGGCGTCATCTTTGAACTGCTGGCCTATCTGGTACCGCATTATCTGGGTACTGCTGTGCCTGCAGCATTGTTCTTGGGCCTGCTGTTTGGCTTTAATCAGCTGTCTAAAAATCATGAGATTGACGGCATGATGGCAGCAGGGGTCGGCCTGCACCGCTTGTTGCGGCCAGCGCTTTTCATGGCCTTGTTGTTCAGCATTGCCTCACTCGCTATGTTCGGCTGGATTCAACCGCAAACCCGCTATGCCTATCGCTCTGTGCTGTTTGATGTCGTGAATGTTGACGCTTTCTATCTGGCTGAAGAAGGCGTGTTCATGCAGTCGGGCAATCGCACCTTCATACTCGATAAACTCAATCGCACCGACAACAGTTTCGAGCGCATCTTTGTGTTCGACTACAAGGGGCCGTCTGGCTCCGAAACCTTGACGGCATCATCGGGAAAACTGATCACGGTGCCCGGACAAAACCGCCCTGTCCTGCGGCTCAACGATGGTCACCGCCTGAATGTTGAACGTTGGCCAACGCTGTCCGCAAGCACCGTAGCCCTGCCCGCAAGTATTGCCAAGTTCGACCAGACCGATACGCCTCTGGGAAAGCTGACGAAGGATCTGTTCCGCCCCCGCGGTGAAGACGAACGCGAAATGACTCTACCCGAAATTTACGCAGCGATGGACAATCCGCCGAAAAGTACCACGGCCAGTGCCATGCGCGCTGAATTTCACCGCCGCATGATCAACGTCATTGCCATGCTGATTTTGCCCGTGCTGGCCATTCCCTTCGCTGTGGGCCGCGCCCGAAGCCCCAGGGCCTATCGCATGGCCATTGCCTTGGTATTGCTCGTGGCATTTCACGAAATCATTGAACAGGGTGCGCTGGCGGCAAAGCTTGGAACCTTGTCACCTTGGGTTTCCATGTGGTTGCCCATGGGGTTTCTCACGGCATTTGCGGTTTGGCGTTTTTGGCAGGCAAGCTTCAAAATTGCAGGAGATGGGTTGGACAATATCTTCCTGCCCGTCAGTGAGTGGATTTCAAACAGCTTCAACAAACTGCTGCGCCGTTTTCGCCGGGGTAACGCTGCATGAACCGCGTTGCCCGCATGATCGCACGCATGATTGTGCTGCGCTTCATTCCCATACTTTTGGGCTTGTCACTGTTTGTGTTGACGCTTGAAGTGGTCGCCTATGCAAAAGAAATTCTGGCCTTGGGCGACAATGGTCTGACCATGATCGGCAAATATATCCTGTTCCGCACACCTGCCACCATGGCAACCTTTTTGCCCATCAGCCTGTTGCTGGCGCTGCTGCTGACTGTGACTGAACTCAGCTACCGCAACGAGATTACTGCCATGTGGTCAATCGGGCTTTCACCACTGCGCCTCATTGCCATGCTGTCTCCATTGGCCCTGCTGATTGGCCTTTTCCACTTTGCCTTGGTTGATCGGCTGGTTCCGGCGGCAGCCCCCACGTTGCGGTCATGGGGCATTGCTGATTACGGCGAAAAGAAACTGAAAATCGGCGAACGCGATCCGATTTGGCTGCGATCAGGCCCCGACATCATGCGGGCAGCCAGCGCAAATCGCGATGCGTCGCGCCTGACCGATGTCACCATTTTCCGTCGGGACAAAACCGGAATCCTGCTTGAACAGATTTATGCCGCCTCGGCAACGCGCGAAGCAGGTGGCTGGACGCTGCAAAATGCTGTTGTCTATGGCCGCGATGCAGGAGCGCCCAAGCGGTCCACACAACTTGCCTATAATGGCACAATGCGGGCAGCCCAGGCGGGCTCACGTTCAGGCGATCCCGAAGAAATGACCTTGGGTGATTTATCCTACTTTATCGAAAACAACGGTTTCGGCATTCGCCCCGCCTATGTTTATCAGGCATGGTGGCACAAACGTATTTCACTCGTTTTCGTCAGTTTCATCATGCTGGCATTGGTTGTGCCACTGGCCACAAGGTTCCGCCGGGGCGGCGGTCTGGGCATGTTGTTTGCACTTGGTGTTGGCTTGGGATTTTCGTTCTTCATTCTCGACGGCATTGCCATGTCGATTGGTGAGCTTGGCATCGTGTTTCCATGGCTTGCGGCATGGCTTCCGGTACTGGTGTTTGGCTTCATAGCCTTGTATCTGCTCAGCCGTTCTGAACGTGTGTGAAACAGGATAAAAGCGTGGCCGTGGTCAAAAAAGCAACGAAGAAGAAAGCTGCACCGAAGGTGCAGTCTGTGGAAGAATCTGTGGTCGCCCCGGCAACGATGCAGCCGCCACCGCACACAGATTTTACACCCGCACTTTGCATAGTGGGTGGCACGTCTCAGAGAGTGTTTGGCCGCACGATACCTGAGCGTATTCGCGAACAATTTCGCCGCGCCGGGCTGACGAAAAAAGTTGCATCCGAAGCATTGGCGACACACCATGGTCCCGCTATTCTCGTCAATGCCAACGGCGTGCTGGATCAGCCCTTGATTGCGGCGCTGATCAAGCGGCCAAATCTGGTGCTCATGTCAGAAAAAGACACGGGCAATAAAATCATGGCGGCACATGTGCGTGGAAGTGATGCAGAAGCCGTGATCAAAGCCATGCGGTCTGGCGAAACATTACAGCGTCCGGGTCTGTTGATGCGTGCACCGTCTGACATGGACGCGAACTTCTGGTCGGCACTGCGAAAACGCGAGACGCCTTATGCCTTGCCATTGAATGACAGCAATCAAACCGATGTGGAATGGCGCATGTTCATGGGCACCTACAAAGGCGCAACCGATCTTGTCACGAAACATGTGTGGCCCGTGCCCGCCTTCCACGTCACCCGTTGGCTGGCCCCGCGCGGCATCACGCCCAACATGGTGACAACGGTCGGTGCGATCATGACGGTTGCTGCATTTTTTCTTTTTCTCTACGGCCATTTTGCGCTGGGGCTTGTTGCGGCCTGGGCCATGACATTTCTTGACACGGTGGATGGGAAACTGGCCCGCACCACTTTGACATCATCAAAATGGGGTGATGTGTTCGACCATGGCATTGATCTGGTGCATCCGCCTTTCTGGTATTTTGCCTGGGCCTACGGCCTGATTTTTTGGGGCATCGCCTGGAGCAGTCAGCTGTTCTGGGGAACCATGGCGGTCATTCTGGGTGGCTATGTGGTGCAGCGCCTGATGGAGGGTGCGGCGATCAAATGGCTGGGCCTTGAAATTCACATCTGGCGCCGGATCGATACGGTCTTCAGGCAAATCACGGCACGGCGAAATCCGAATTTGATTTTGCTGACCATTGGCACATTGGCGGGCCGTCCGGACTGGGGCTTGCTGGCTGTGGCGGTCTGGACAGCAATTTGTCTGGTGTTGCACGGCATCCAGTTGTTGCAGGCATTTTCTGCGAAGAAAGCTGTCGGTCCGCTTCAATCCTGGATGACCAGGCCTTGAGCAAGGTCGGCGTTATCATCAACCCAAAAGCCGGGCGTGGCCGTGGCAAGGGTTTGGCGCTGGCGGAAGTGTTGAAGCAAAAACCTGCCAGCGCTGATGTTGTGGTGCTGCAGAATTTCGGTGAAGTGGAAACCGCACTTTCGCGCTTTGCCGCAATCGGTGTAACCGACGTGTTCATCAGTTCGGGTGATGGCACCATACAATTCATTCAGACATGGCTTGCCGAAAGTGGCCAATTCAAAACCCTGCCACGCCTTTGCTTGCTGCCTCATGGCACCACGAACATGACAGCCGCAGACTTGGGTTTTCGCCGAAAGTCCGTCACTGAACAGGCAACATTCATTGCCAATGCGCAGCCGGGGGAACTGCGCACGCGCCATACCCTGCGTGTCGCGAACCCCAAAGGTCGCGGTCCATTGCATGGCATGTTTTTCGGCACAGGAGCAGTCGCAGAAGCCACCCGCTATTGTCAGGTCGCCTTCAACGACAAAGGTGTGGGCGGCCAATGGGCCACCTTCGCAACACTGGCCAGTGTCCTGTCGAAAACTATATTTCTGGCGCCCAATTCCAACGACCCCGATCGCTTTGACAGGCCCTACCCCATTACGTTACGGGCCAATGATCACTTGATCTGTCACGGTCAACAACTGCTGATGCTGGCAACCACACTCGACAAGTTGATACTCGGTGCCAAACCCTTTTGGGGCGGCGCATCTGCCCCATTGCGCACCACCACAATACCCTACCCCGTGCCAAGCATTCCGCGCTGGATTGTGCCCGTGCTCTACGGCGGCGAAACGCGCAAGGGTCCGCCCGGTTCCACCAGCACCGCCTGCTTTTCGTGCGATGTCACCAGCCCCACGTCCTTTGTCATCGACGGCGAATTTTATGATCCGCCTGCGGATGAACCGCTGCGTCTGGAAACGGGTCCCAGCATGAATTACATTGTGGCATGATGGACGCGCTGCAAGAGTTCGCCAAGGCAACCGCAGAACAACCAGTGCATCCGGCAATTATTGCACTGGCGGAACTGATTGTTTCACAACACCAACCAGTCAGCGCCGTGCTTGCCTATGGATCCGCCCTGCGCGATTCAGATCCTGCGAACACGCTGATTGATTTCTACGTGCTCACGCAAGATGGCAGCGGGGTGTCTCGCAATCCGATATCACGGCTGCTCTGCGGTTTCCTGCCGCCCAATGTCTACTTCGCCGAACATGTGATCAATGGAAAATCATTCAGGGCGAAGTACGCTGTGTTGCCGATTGGGCTGCTTGCTGACAAGTTGAAGGGCAGCACCGCCAACCCTTATTTCTGGGCCCGCTTTGCCCAGCCCATGCGACTGGTGTGGGCGAAAGATGAAATAGCAAGCAAGCGTGTCCATCAACTTCTCGCCCGCGCCATGACCACAGCCCAGGCCCACGCGGCACAACTTTCACCAGATGCGTCGTGGCAGACCTTGTTTGAGAATACTTACCCGACTGAACTGCGTCCGGAAGACGCGAGCCGTGCAAAACTTATTGTCGACATGCAGCGCGGGCATTTTGAAACCATTGCAAAACTCGCATCACCGATTGTGGTTTCCACTCGCGCATGGTCGACAAGGCGGTGGCAAGGCAAGCTGTTGTCAGTCGCAAGACTGCTGAAAGCCGCCTTCACCTTTCAGGGCGGTGCAGACTACGCCGCATGGAAAATAGAACGTCACTCCGGTGTGAAAATAAAAGTCACCGACTGGCAACGCCGCCACCCGATACTGGCGTCGATAATGCTGTTGCCGAAGCTGTTGAAAAAGGGTGGGTTGAGGTAAGCTGTCACCGAACTCAGCTTTTCACAACCCGGCCAAACACATCAATAATCTTGTCAATATCTTCAAACGTATGTGCCGCCGACACCGAACAGCGCAACAGGCACAATCGGTTTGGCGTTCCAGGCGGCAGCGCAATGTTGACGTAAACGCCCGCTTCAAGAATCGCATTCCACATCTGGATCGTTGAAATCTCGTCCTTGCATTTGACGGCAATCACCGGGCTCACCTCATCACAACCCATTTCAAAACCCAGCGCCTTGAAGCCGTTGAACAGACGGTCCGAATTTGCACGGATGCTGTCACGGCGTTGTGGTTCCCGCGCCAGCACGCGTATGGCTTCAAGCGACGTTGCAATGGTGGCGGGTGATGATGACGCCGTGAACAGATAAGGCCGCATGGCGTAGCGCAACACGTCAAACAGCGGATGGTCGCCCGCCCCAAAGCCGCCGATGGAGCCTACACTTTTAGAGAATGTGCCCACAACAAAATCAGCCTCATGTTCAAGCCCTGCTTCATCGGCAAGGCCACGGCCATTGGGGCCAAGCACGCCGAATGAATGCGCTTCATCCACCAGCAACTGGAAGCCGTGCTTCTTTTTCACTTCGACAAAATCCGCAAGCGGTGCACGGTCGCCCAGCATGGAATAAATGCCCTCAAGCACCACCAGCTTGCCGCCCTCTTCACCTTCCGAACGTGCCATGCGCTTGTCAAGATCGGTCGCATCATTGTGGCGGAAACGCACCAGCTTTGCCCCCGACAAGGTGCAACCATCATAGATCGACGAATGCGAGTCACTGTCGAGATAAATCGTGTCACGCGGCCCCGCGAGGCCTGACATCATGCCAAGGTTGGCTTGGTAGCCCGTGGTGAACACGATGCAATGTTTCTTCTGCAGGAACTTCGCCAGTTCCTGTTCCAGTTCCGTGTGCATGGCGTAGTTGCCATTGGCGACGCGCGAACCCGTGGTGCCCGTGCCGAATTCATCCAGCGCCTTCTTGCCCGCATCAATGCAGGACTGTGTGAAAGTCATGCCCATGTAATTGTTGGTGCCCGCCAAAATGGTTTCGCGGCCCTTGATGATGGCGCGTGTGGGCGACAGGATTTCGTCGTTCGTCGGGCCCATGGCATTGACGCCAAGCTGCATCATGCGCTCAAAACGGTCGATGATGTTCTTGTGCTTGTCGAGAAGGTCTACCATCACTCAATCTTTCTTGATGCGCTTTTGCACCACGGCAACAAGGTCACCCACGGTGCGGGTTTCCGCCACCACGTTCATGGGAATTTCGACGTCGAATTTGTCTTCCACGTCCATGATGAAATCCAGAACGCCCACGGAATCGATGTTGAGTTCGGCGGGAATATCAGTGGTGGCTTTCAACACGATGCCATCTTTGTTGTGGGGCCCAAGCAGCGCACAAATCTCGGTGGTGATCTCAGCTTCCGTCATGTCTCAACCTGTCATTTCTGATCTGCGCCGCTTCTATCGGCAACATGGCGCTGGGGCAACAAACCTTGCGCCTGATACCAGCCAATGGTCTGCGGCAATCCGTCTTGAAGTTTAATGGGGTCTTGCAACGGCCATGTCGCACCTTGCGCACGCCAATCCGGATGATAAATTTGCTTGATTTGTGCCGTGCCTGGAAGCCAGACTTGGTTGCGCAATTTTGCGATGATATCGCCAATGTGTCCAATCCCCATGGCCAAAGCTTTGGGAATGTAAACCACGCGGCCGGGAGTTCCGAAATATTGACGTGTGATGGAAATCATTTCGGGCCACGTATGGCCGTCTGAACCATCATGCAATTCAAAAACACCCGTTGCACCATCGACCGACGCCACAAGCGCCCGCGCCACGTCTTCAACATGCACCATGGCAAAACGCGCATCCACTGATCCCGGAATGAACGCCGTGTGGGACATGAGGGCCTGCAGCAGCGGCAAGGTTGCCGTGTCACCCGGCCCATAAACAGCCGATGGACGCAAGATGCAAAGCTGCATGTGTCCTGCCATGGCCATGAGCTCCTTCTCGGCGGCATTCTTGCTTTCACCATATGCGTTGAGTGCTGGTTCCCGCGCGGCAAGCGACGACACATGGACGAAACGCTTCACGCCATTGGCTTTGGCGGCTTTGGCAAGTGCAACAGTACCATCGCAGTTGGCAGACATGAAGTCTGACCGGCGTACCCCGCTGACAACGCCGGCAATATGGAGGACAACATCGGCGTTCTGTGTCAGGTCGTGGAGTGCCGCAGTATTTTGCAAGTCGCCTTTGACGACACGAGTGGCTTTATCAAATTGTGTTGCTGTCGGGTTGCGCGCCAATACCGAAAGTCGATAACCTGCGGCAGTTAGCAATGGCAACAACGTCTTACCGACAAAGCCTGTGGCACCAGTGATGGCGATGGTGAGGGTCATGGTTTTTGACCAAAAACCAACTATACACCGTCATTCCCGCGAACGCGGGAAT
>JAYUVC010000236.1:0-4855 GCA_043754325.1 Hyphomicrobiales bacterium | reverse complement strand
GGCGCGCGGACCGAAAGTTCTCCGCGTTCACTCGGCACCGAGCTTCGCGGCGCAGTGGCTGACTCCACGCTTGTCGCAATTTCTTGCTGCAAATCCTGACGTTGATATCCGGCTTTCTGCCAGCGTGGACTATACCCGCTTCTCCACAGATGAGTTCGACGTAGACATCGTCTATGGTCGACCGCAGGTGGAAGGGACCGTCGTCATACCGCTCGGCGAGGAGACCATTACGCCACTTTGCGTACCGAAAATGGCCGGTCTTATACGGAGGCCCGAAGATCTTTTTCGTTACGCACTGATCGACAGCGACAACAAGCAGGTCCGCTGGCCAGACTGGTTTGCCGCCAACGGTCTCTCTGTCCCACCCACACGCAACATGCGGTTTGATAGAAGCTTTCTTGCCATATCCGCTGCGGCGAACGGACTTGGTGTTGCACTGGAATCGACGAGGCTTGCCGAATCCGAAATCGCGAGCGGACGTCTGGTTCCGGTCCTCGCCGGTCAATCGATGGACGTTCGCTACGTCGGGCACTATCTGGTTTTTCCCAGCGTCGCCGTGCGGCGGCAGACGCTGAGGGCGTTCATCGACTGGCTCACACTGGAGTTGGGCCTTGCGAGCATCGAGCGGAATTAGCTGCACGCGTACACTGAACGGGATTCACCAACTGATGTAAACATTGCGTTAGTCCCTGTCTTCTGCTTCGGGCACCTTGCTTGCGCATTCACTGCGGCTTATGTCCAAGGCATCGACCGAATTTGGCAATCAATATAAAAATGATGGTGGAGACTTTCGAGCATGTCAATCATAGCACTGTTCGGCGCGGGCGGAAAAATGGGTATCCGTCTTGGAACAAATCTCAGGCAGGCTGGCGCGACGGTTCGCCATGTTGAAGTGAGTCCTGCGGGTCAGGAGCGCGTCAGATCAATTCTTGGCTATGATGTCATGGACGCAAAGGATGCCCTGCGCGGCGCTGACACGGTCATTCTTGCAGTGCCTGATACCCTGATCGGCAAGATTGCCACATCGATTGTTGATGACCTCGCACCCGGCACAATGGTGGTCATCCTTGATGCCGCAGCACCCCAGGCCGGACATCTGCCGAAGCGGCATGACATCACCTATTTCGTGACCCATCCTTGCCATCCGCCAATCTTCAACGATGAGACCACGACTGAAGCCAAGCAAGACTTTTTCGGGGGCATCGCGGCAAAGCAGCATGTTGTCTGCGCACTGATGCAGGGGCCCGAAGCGGATTACAACAAGGGCGAAGCCGTCGCCCGGATGATCTGGGCACCGGTCATGAACTGCTACCGCATCAGCGTGGACCAGATGGCGATGCTTGAGCCTGGCCTTTCCGAGACGCTTTGTGCCTCGCTGCTCGACGTGATGCGCGAAGCGCTGGATGAAGTGGTGCGGCGGGGCGTACCCCGGGAGGCCGCTCGGGCTTTCCTGTTGGGGCATATGAATGTGCTTGGTGCCGTGATCTTCAAGGAAACCGAGGGGGTTTTCTCCGATGCCTGCAACAAGGCCATCCAGTTCGGAAAACCCGTATTGATGAAAGACGACTGGAAGCGAATCTTCGAGCCCGAGGAAATCATTGCCAGCATCCGCCGCATAACCTGAGGACATTCATATGCTGAAGAAGACTGTTGCCACATCAGGCGCATCCAACGTTGTGATCATGGACTCGATCACCAAGGTCGCGCCGGAAGACAAAGGTGCCATCGTGATCACCGCATCGCATGGAGGTGCAAGCTCCGGCGAATTTGCGTTGCAGGTTCCATTGCGTCTCGTGTTCTTCAATGACGCCGGCATTGGCAAGGATAACGCAGGCATTGCCGCGCTGGCCATGCTGGAGGCTGAAAAGGTCGCGGCCGGAACGACTTCGCACACCAGCGCGCGGATTGGGGACAGTGCCGATATGTGGGAGCATGGCGTGATCTCGCACCTCAATGCGCAGGCCCAGGCACTCGGTATCACAGTCGGTGAGAAGCTTTCGATTGCGGTCCTGAAACTCCTCGGCAAGTCTGAATAAGGACAACCACGATGAGTGAAGAACGCGTCGAGGCCGATTACCTGATTGAAACAGCTTTCGCACCACAGGCGGCTGCGGAGGTCATGGCGGGTGAACAATCCAGCGGAACCTTTCTTCCCATTCCCGGTGAAACGCCGGAACTGAAGGCGCGTTCGGCGGCACGGGTGGAGAGGGTCGAAATTCTCGGTGAAGTACCTTCCCCCTCGCTGCCAGGTGCCAAGCGTCCGAAGGGCAAGGCAGATGGCCCCTTTACCCAAGCGCGCGTCACGCTGTCCTGGCCCGAAGGTAACATCGGTCCCTCGCTGCCCAATCTCATGGCCACAGTGGCTGGCAATCTTTTCGAATTGAACCAGTTCTCGGGCCTGCGCTTGCTGGACATCCGGCTGACAGCGGCTTTCGCCAAAGCTTACCAGGGGCCGAAGTTCGGAGTTTCCGGCACAAGGGCTATGGCCGGCGTTGCCAAAGGCCCGCTTATCGGCACCATCATCAAGCCGAGCATCGGTTTTTCCGCTGCGGAAACTGCGGCTCTCGTGGACCAACTCTGCGAAGCACAAATCGACTTCATCAAGGATGACGAACTTCAAGCAGACGGCAGCCATTGCCCCTTTGATCAGCGCGTCCGAGAGGTCATGCGTGTGATCAACAGGCACGCCGACCGGACGGGCAAGAAAGTGATGTATGCCTTCAATCTTACAGGCGATCTCGATCAGATGCGCAGGCGACACGATCTCGTGCTTGAGCATGGCGGCACCTGCATCATGGCAAGCATCAATTCCGTGGGGCTTGTTGGCATGATCGAACTGGCCCGGCACACAGAGCTTCCCATTCACGCGCACCGCAATGGCTGGGGGTACCTCTCAAGGTCGCCAATGCTTGGTTTTGATTATCCTGCGTGGATGAAGATCTGGCGGCTGGCCGGTGTTGACCACATGCATGTCAATGGCATTGGCAACAAGTTTTCCGAGCCTGATGACAGCGTGGTGCGCTCGGCCCGCGCGGCTTCCCTTCCCCTGTTCGAAGACAAGACCTGCACGGTGATGCCCGTGTTCTCCTCAGGCCAGACCGTCAGACAGGCGCGGGCTACATTCGAAGCCGTGGGTGGGGATGATTTGATCTTTGCGGCGGGCGGTGGGGTCATGGCCCATCCGGGCGGCCCCAAGGCAGGGGTGCAAAGCCTTCGCGAGGCCTGGGAAGCCGCCATGTCAGGAATTGACATTGAGAGGCATGCATCGACGCACACTGCGTTGCGTCAGGCGCTGGAGACCTTCAAGTGACAGAGACGTTGCCTGGCGGGCTCCTGCTCGCATTCTATGGCGATGACTTCACTGGCTCTGCGGCGACGCTGGAAGCCCTTGCCTTTGCAGGATTGAAGACGGTGCTGCTCTTTGAAGTCCCGGACGAAAACATGCTCAAGGGTTTCTCCGATTGCCAGGCGATTGGTATTGCAGGGCTTTCCCGTTCAAAGACTCCCAAGTGGATGGAAGAAAATCTTCCACCTGTCTTCGAGAGACTTAAATCGATCCAGCCCTGTCTCACTCATTACAAGATCTGCTCAACGTTTGATTCCGCAGCACATGTCGGGTCAATTGGCAAAGCCGTGGAACTCGGGTCCGGTGTTTTCGATAATGACTGGACGCCCGTGTTTACGGCGGTGCCCGCCCTCAAACGGTGGCAGGTGTTCGGCAATCTCTTTGCGGGCTCTCACGGACAAACTTACCGGATCGACCGTCATCCCGTCATGATGCGTCACCCCGTGACCCCCATGAAAGAAGCCGATCTCCGCCTGCATCTTGCGGAGCAGACGAGTTGGAAAGTAGGTCTTGTTGATGTCACCGACTTGAAAACCGGTCGTGCCGAGGCGAAGATCGCGCATGAAACAGCAGAGGGCGCGCGAATCCTGCTGGTGGATGGCATGGATGATGAGACCATGGCCGCAGCGGGACGGCTGATGTGGGAGGGTCGTACAGCACGACCCTTCGTGGCCGGCTCGCAGGGCGTTGAATATGCATTGATCGCGTGGTGGCGGCAGCAGGGATTGCTCAAGGCGGAGCATCCCCCAGCGTTGCTGACCAAAGTCAACCGCATCGCAGCAGTATCAGGCTCCTGTTCGCCGGTGACAGCGCGACAGATCGACTACGCTGCCGCCCACGGCTTCGCGACGATTGCCCTGAACACGCATCGTGTCGTTGATGACTGCGCCTGGCAGGGGGAATTGGACCGTGCAGCGCAACTGGCCCGCAAAGCCCTTTCGGAGGGTAGAGACTGTCTTGTCTACTCGGCCAAGGGGCCGGATGATCCTGAAATTTCTCTCTTGAATGACGCCATTGCCACAGCGGGCGTAGATCGGGAGGAGATCAGTCTGCAAATCGGTTCAAGCCTGGGGGTGGTTCTCAGCAGCCTCGCGAAGGACATGAAGCTGCCACGCATCGTGGTTTCGGGCGGTGACAGTTCTGGTCAAGCCTGTACCGCCATGGGCCTCACAGCCGTTACGGCTCTGGCCCCATTGGCACCAGGCGCTCCGCTGTGCCGGGCGACCTCGCGCCATGCTCATCTCGACGGGATCGAGATTGCGCTGAAGGGTGGTCAGATGGGTGGTGAGGATTTCTTCGTTGCGGCCAAGGGGTGAAGCCGAACGCAGTATTGTCATTGCCGGACCTGTTCCACTGCTGTCCGGTTAAGGAAATGGGTCGCGGTTCTTTGAGCGACGAACTCACAGAAGTTGTAAGCGTCCGGTGAGCTACGCGGCCTGATTGGTTTTCCAGTTCCACGGCAAGAGTTCGGTGATGCGGTTGATCTTGTGGTCGGCGATGCGGGTGAGA
>JAYUVC010000235.1:0-2778 GCA_043754325.1 Hyphomicrobiales bacterium | reverse complement strand
CCATGGTCAAGCGTCGGACTGAGAGGCTGAAAGCCATTGAGCGGAAAGCCCCCATAGGTGGGTTTCAGCCCCACGCAGCCGCAATAGGCGGCGGGGCTGCGAATGGATCCGCCCCCATCACTGCCGATGGTGATGCGCGTGAACCCCGCCGCGACAGCAGCAGCGCAGCCCGATGATGAGCCGCCCGTGATATGTTCGGGGTTGTGTGGATTGCGGGCGGGTGGATGCAGTGTGTTGAAATCAGGACCGACAGTTGAGAATTCATATGTCGCCAGCTTGCCCAGCACCACCGCCCCGGCATTTTTCAGTCGCGTTACAATTTCAGCGTCGCGTGCAGGAATGTTGTTCGCAAAGGCAGGAGAACCACAGCTTGTTGGATGCCCTGCAATGTCGATGATGTCTTTCAGTGCTGTGGGAATGCCTTGCAGCGGACCGCGATCCACGCCGCTGGCCATCTCCGCATCTGCTGCTTCGGCGTCTGCCATGGCCTGTTCAGCAAACACCTGAACAAAGGCATGCAAGCCAGCGTCATGTTCAGCAATTCTCTTGAGCGCATGTAATGTGAGATCAACCGAGCGTAACTGTCCTTCACGCATGAGCCGACCCGCCTCCAACACGCTGAGGTCATGCAAAGAAGTCATTTCCCTGCTGGTTTCCGCAATGTTTTTGCAAGTGACTTTAGATCACGGCACGCCTCACGCACGCGTGGCAAAATCTCATCAGGGACCAACACATCCTTGTTGGCCAACAACCTGTCGATTTCCTCATCTGTCAATATTTGCTGGCTCACTTGCTAACCTTTCACAGCACCTGCGGTCAGCCCTTCGACCAATCGCTTCTGGAAAAACATGATGAGCAGAAACAACGGTGCCGTTGTCGATACCACTGCCGCCACCGCATACATCACATGGCCTTCAGCCTGTATCTTGAACAGGAAGCTCGAAATCTTTGGCACCATGGTCTGGTTATCCTGTGTGAGCAGCATGGAAGTCACAGCAAAATCATTGTAGCCCAACAGGAAACTGAACAAGCCAGTCGTCACAACGCCAGGCCACATCACCGGCATCACCACCATGCGGAAGGCCTGGAAGCGTGAACAGCCATCGACCAATGCGCTCTCATCCAGATCACGCGGAATATTGATGAAAAACGAATACAGCATCCACAGTGTGAAGGGCTGGTTCAATGCCACCAGAACAATGATGGCGGTTGGTAAGTAGCCCCACACGTTGAACTGGAAAAATGGTAGGAGATAACCAGAGACCAATGTGATGTTCGGCATGGCGCGGAACACCAGTGCCGCAATCAGTATCCAGTATTTGTAACGATAGCCGGAGCGTGCCAATGCATAGGCCCCAAGGGTTCCGAAAGTGAGTGATATGGTTGTGACACAGACCGTGACAATGGCCGTGTTGATCACGGCTTTCCAGAAGCCATTAGTGATCCAGGTGCCGTAGTACCCATCGCCAGTGAACGGAGATCCTGTCTGCTCAATTGTCTTCAAGCCATACAAGGCGTTTTGCCACGACTCCCGCGAGAAAAAATCTGACTGCAATTTGAACGATCCCCAGGTCGTCCAGATATAAGGAAACGCTGCTAGGAAAAGCCAGAGCAACACAAAGCCCAAGGCGACAAGTGACAGTGGCCAAGGGCGGCCATGAGCGCCGGAGTTCAACGTGCACCTGCAAACTGACGCGTTGTTCGCATCAAAACTGGCGTCAAGAGAATGATGATGCCAAAAATCGTCAGCACCGAGCTTGCGGCTGCTGAGGAAAACATTTGCGCACTCTGGTTGTTGAGCGAGGTGTAGATGAAATAACTCAGCGACGTGGCATTGGCTGCCGCGTTGAAGCCGAGGATTGGTTCAAAGATCTTGAAGTTATCCATCAGTTGCACAAGCAACACAAAAATGGCGATGGGGGCCAGTGCGGGTATGACCACATAGCGGATGCGTTCCAGGCGGCTTGCGCCATCGACCATGGCCGACTCCAGCGTGTCGCGCGGAACCGTTTGCAGGCCCGCATAAAACACGATGAACGAGAACGGCGCATTGGTCCATACGCCATGGGTGATCAGCGTGACCCAGGTGAGCGGCAGCGATGATTTCAAGGTGAGTTCAGGGTTGCCGAAAACATACTGGATGAAAGCGCCAAGAATTCCCCGCGCATCAATCATCCAATATATCACCAGAGAACCGATCAGCGGCGTGATGACCATGGGCAACAACGAAAAGAAAATCACCGGGCTTTTGATGAAGCGTGGAACGGTGTTGACAGCCAGTGCCAACAGAAACCCCATCAACATGGCAAGGGGTGTCACGGACAACGTGTAGGTGAGGGTAAAGACGAGCGCCCTGTAAAACGGCAAATTGTAGATTTGTGAAACGACATCGCTGAGGCCCGTACCATCCCGGAAAATCTTTGCAATTTCGGTGAACGCGAGGTGGTTGCGGTCGCCGTAAACTTGCAAGCCCACAAATTTGCCCAGCGGTTGTTCTTTCTTGAGCTTGGCACCCGCCACAGCATCAACCACGGTTTCTGAAACACATCCGCCCGAGGGTTGACACGTTTCAGACGTGACCAGAACGCGGGGGTGCTCCACATACATTGACTGTATGGTGAATGAAACAATGGGCGTGGCAATGAACAACAGCATCGCCAGAAGCGACGGCAGCATGAATGCGATGAAGAACCGGTGTGGCACGGGCAGTCCTCGCCGCAGTGCCAGTCTCAAGGCACTGCGGCGTTGCTGGAGTTATTGCAGGAAGCCTGCTTCTTT
>JAYUVC010000234.1:0-4126 GCA_043754325.1 Hyphomicrobiales bacterium | reverse complement strand
AATGACGGGACTTTCGTTCGTGATTCCAACTCATCAAGAACCGCTTTAGGTGACATTAGCGCATCCGGATCAACGCATCAACCGCCACCGCCCCCTCCGGCAACACCAGCAGCGGGTTGACGTCGAGTTCGCCCAATGTATCCGCATGATAATCGGCAAAGCGGGCTATGGCTTCGATGGCGGAGATTGTGGCTTCGGCGTCGCCTGATTTTCCGCGGAAGCCTGTGACGAGTTTCCAGACTTTCAAGGATTTGAGAGCTGTTTCAATTTCGCTGCGGTTGGTGGGCAATAGAAGTGTGGCGGAGTCTTGCAGCAGTTCGGTCAGCACACCGCCTGCGCCAATGACGAGGCCCAAGCCGAACTGCGGATCACGGGTGACACCGACGATGAGTTCGGCCACGGCTCCGGTGATCATCTCTTCAATGAGGACAAGTCTGGTTTTCTTGCCGAAGTCTGCGACTGCCGCTGCAACCTCCTTGGCTGAATTCAGGTTGACTTTGACGCCACCCACTTCTGTCTTGTGCGCGAGGATGGGGGAGGAGATTTTAGCAACGACGGGATAACCGATCTGGCTTGCAAGGCGTTTTGCCTGTTCGGGTTTGCACTCGTCACCGCGTGGAATGGGCAACCCGAATTCGGAGAGCCATTTTTTGTAGCCGTGTTCGGTCAACATCATGCCGACAACGATTTGCGGCTTCGGGATGACATTGAGTTTTGGTCGCTTGTCGGTGCTGGCCTGCGCCACGCCAACTTTCGCCGCATTCTCAAAAGCCGCCAGCGCATCATCCAGACCCAACATGGGGGCCACACCTGCGGCGAGAAGTTCTTCCGCCAAGTCCAGCGGCATGCATTCTGGCAGGGTTGCAACGACGGCGGCCCGCGCACCCGTGGTGATCGCGGCTTGCTTGAAGGCGCGGGCAGCCATGTACCACGCTTCAGGGTTCATTGGTGGTGGAGGTGAATCCAAAATTAACATGGCGACGTCGAAGCCGCCGGAAAGTGCTGCGGAAAATGTTGCTGTCAGCTTGTCCATCTGGTTCCAGATGAAGGTGTGATAGTCGAGCGGGTTTGAAACAGTGACGAGTTCAGAGAGGGTGTCGCGCACCCGTTGTGCCGTGGCTGCGTCGAAGTCGGGGAATGAGATGTCGCGGTTCATGGCAAGGTCAGCGGCGAGGGCTGCTTCGCCGCCCGAGCAGGAGAGAGAGACAAGCCTCGCGCCTTTGGTTGCACCGAGGTGCAGGAACTTTAAAGTTTCAACGAAGGATGTGATGCTGTGACAGCGCGCTACGCCGTGACGTTTGAACAAGGCATCATAGAGCGCGTCGGCACCTGACAATGATGACGTATGGCTCATCGCCACTTTCGCACCCTGTTCGGATTTTCCGGTTTTCAACACCACGACGGGCTTGCCGCGGAGACGTGCTGCCTCGCACGCGGCGGCAAAGGCGGGGAGGTCGTTCAGGCCTTCGACGTGCAATCCGATTGCTGTAACGCGATCATCAGCGGATAGAAATTCCACCATGCGTGCCATATCCACATCGGCCTGATTGCCGATGGCAAAGACCGCCGCCAGCGGCAGGGCGCGGCGGGTGAAGGTCATGTTGCAGGCAATGTTGCCGGATTGGGTGATGATTGCGATGCCGCGTTCCAGGGGCTTTATGCCATGTTCATCCGGCCAGAGAGCAACACGGCTTAAGCCATTGACAAAGCCGTAACAATTTGGACCAAGCAGCGGCATGCCATCGGCTGCGGCGAGCAGTTCGCGCTGCAAATGATCATCGCCGGTTTCAGCAAAGCCTGAGGCATAGATGACGGCACCGCCGCAGTTTTTGGCGCGGAGTTGGCGAACCACGTCAATGGTGGCTTCGCGCTTGACGGCGATGAAAGCGGCATCAATGGGGACTTGGATATCGTCAACGGATTTTACGGTTTTGACGCCGGAGATTTCGTCGCGCTTGGGGTGCACGGCGAAGATGTTTCCCTCGAAACCGAAGTCTTTGCAGCGCTGTATAGCAACAGCACATTCATTGCCGCCGATGAAGGCGATGGAGGTGGGATGGATAAGACGGATGAGGGCCGTGATCACTTCATCCACCAAGCGGCCTGAGCAAGGCTCGCGATATGATATGCCGCTGTATTTCGCTCGTCCCCTCCCAAATCCGCTCAACCCGCGCATCGCGCCAAATCCGCTCCAGCGGCAGATCGCTCATCAGGCCCATGCCGCCGTGAATTTGGATCGCCTCATCGGCGATGAAGGCCAACACTTCGGTGGCTTTCAATTTTGCCATGGCCATGTCCATGTCGGTGACAGTGCCTTGGTCATATTTCCATGCGGCTTCGCGCGTCAGCAATTCGGCTGCTTTTAATTCCAGCGCCATGTCGGCGAGTTTGAAACTGATGCCTTGAAACTTGCCAATCTGCTGGCCGAATTGTTCGCGGTCCACGGCGTATTGCAATGCGTGTTCCATGGCGCGTTCAGCGCGGCCCAGGCAGGTTGAAGCGACTTGCAGGCGGGTGGCGCCGAGCCAAAAATTGGCGACTTCAAAACCTTTATGCAATTCACTCAGTATTTGCGATTTATGCACACGGCAATCATTGAATTCCAGAATATTGTTGGGGTAACCGCGGTGCGATACGTTTTTGTAGCCATCGCGCACCGTGAAGCCCGGTGTGCCTTTATCAATCAGGAATGCGGTGATGAGTTTCTTTTTTCCGCGTGAGGTTTCCTCTTCGCCTGTGGCTGCAAACAACACAGTGAAATGCGCTTCGTCACCGTGGCTGATGAAGTGTTTGACTCCGTTGATGACGAAATCATCGCCGTCCTGTTTGGCGAAGGTTTTCATGCCGCGCAAATCAGAGCCGACGCCGGGTTCTGTCATGGCAAGGCAATCAGCTTTTTCGCCGCGCACAGCAGGAAAGAGATAGCGATCGCGCTGTTCAGTGTTGCAGGCCATCAAGATGTTGGAAGGGCGGCCCACGCAGGTCCAGTGCAGCGCATAGTTGGCGCGGCCCAGTTCCTTTTCGTAGAGGCACCATGTGAGCGTGTCGAGGCCCGCACCTCCGCCCTCAGCTGGAATGTTTGCGGCATACAAGCCCGCTGCAATGGCTTTGGCCTTTAACTCATCGCGCAATTCGGGGCGCAGAACACCAGTCTCCTCCACTTCTTTTTCGTGCGGATAAAGTTCATTGGCCACGAAGTCCTTTGTGGTCTTGATGATCATCTGTTGTTCGTCAGTGAGGGAGAAATTCATCGTGCTACTTTATGTGAAAGGTTTCGATGTGGCCATCAATTGCAATGTCCTGACCGTTGATCATGAAGGCGGCAGGGCTGGCGAGGAAGAGACAGAGATTGGCGATTTCCTCTGGCTCAGTGAAACGGGTGAGGGATTGTTGTGACACCAATTCTGCGGCCACAATTTGTGTGCCAACGCCGCGCAAATTCGCTTCTCCCTCGATGACCTTGTTGATACGGTCACCGCGCACGGCACCGGGGCAGATGGCGTTGCAGCGCACGTTGTAAGGGCCAAGTTCGATGGCCAAAGATTTGGTCAAGCCAATGACACCCCATTTTGCTGCGGCGTAAGGCGTGCGGTTGCCAAAACCGAATTGCCCGGCGTTTGACGACATGTTGATGATGAGGCCGGATTTTTGGGCCTTCATCACGGGGGCTGCACGGCGCGCACAAAGAAATTGCGCATCAAGACAAACAGCAAGGCAATCGCGCCATTCCGCCAGTTCAATATCGTCGATGGGGGCGGTGGGGCCTTTGATGCCAGCATTGTTGACCATCACATCAAGCCCGCCCAAGTCTTCCAGCGCATCATCAAACCATGCGTCAACTTCAGCTTCACTTTGCACGTCCACGCGGGTGGCTGCAATGTCGGGAAAGTCCTCGCGGAAAATGTCGAGAGCTTCCTCGTTCATATCGCAGATGTGAACGTTGGCCCCCTCATCGAAGAAGGCCTTGGCGATGGCGCGGCCTATGCCAGTGGCGGCGGCGGTGATCATGACGCGTTGGGACATTGGTTCGTTCTCCAGATTGAAGGCCCCCATCGCCCTTCGGGCACTTCCCCAACAAGTTGGGGAAGGACTTGATGCAGATGCCTCCCCCAACTTGTTGGGGGAG
>JAYUVC010000233.1:0-16943 GCA_043754325.1 Hyphomicrobiales bacterium | reverse complement strand
ACGCCGGCGACGCTGGCGCGCTATGGCGGAAAGTTTCTGACCCGGGGCGACACCGTCCAGACAGTCGAGGGGCCTCAATTCACCGAACGTCTGGTGCTCATCGCGTTTCCCGATCAGGAAAGAGCTCTGTCCTGGTACAATGATGCCGATTATCAAAGTGCCGCCAAGTTCCGGCGCCTCGCATCGACGGGCCGTATGATCCTGCAGGCGGCGCGGGACAACACCAAAGACCCGGATCCGAAAGTGTGACGGGGATTCAGGCCGCGACGACGTCGAATCCGGCACGCGGAAAGTGGATGTTGACCTCGCCCACCTGCGGGTGGACTGTGCGGATCACCACTTCCTGCGCATCGGCGGCGAGCAGCGTGCCGCGAACCGGGTCGCGTCCGGTATCGTCCGCCACGACGATCACAGCTTGGCCGGGCTGGAGGCCGGAAGGATCGCCGTCGGGCGGCAAGGCGGGCACCTCTGGATCGGCAGCGCGCGCCACCGAAAGCGCTTCGGCCGCAGTCATCTCCGTAGGTCGGCCGTAGCCGATCGCGGCAACGCGGTCGGTCCAGCCGCGCAGCGGTTCGAACGGGAGCCTGGCTACGGCTTCAGCACCGGCCTGGTCCTTGAGCGCCCAGAAAGGGGAATAGGCGGCAAGGTCGGCAGCACTTGGCGCGTCACCGAGAAGGAAGCGCCTCCCGTCGGCGAACATCGAGGCGAGCCAGCCGAGATGCGCGGCACCCTGCTGGAGGTGGCGGTGCATCAGAGGGGCGACATCCCCCTTTGCCAACGGGAAGCCAAAGGCCTTGCGCTCAGTCACAAACGTCGCCGGTATTTTATCTCCGAGACTATCGGCGATCACGCCGAGTACCGGCCACCAGATCTGCTTGTCGGCCCACCAGGCAAGCGCCGTAGCAACGCCCTCGCTGCCGCCGGGATAGAGGCTGGGCAGTGGATGCAGCGCCTCAATCTTGCGCAGGATCAGGAGAGTGTCGCAAAAAATGTCGGCACCGATTTGCATGACGGGTGTTCGCCGATAGCCGCCCGTCAGCGGCAAAAGATCGGGCTTTGGCATCATGCCGGGTATGATGACAGAGCGCCACGCAAGGCCCTTCACGCCGAAGGCAAGCCGCACCCGCTCGGAAAAGGCTGAAGTCGGATAGTGGTGCAAGATGATATCGGCCATTGTCGTTCTCCGGACGATGTCCGGCCTTTCCTTTATCTTGCCGTCAAAAAACCTTCTGGCACCCAGGATAGCGTATCACAAGCGTATTACGGGAACCGCGCTTTGGGCGTTCCGATAAATACTACGCCACACTTACGGTCTTGCACAAGTTGCAATGGCAAATCAAAAAGCAGGCGGATCCAACAGGGCAACGAGTCCAGGTTAGCGCGGACTGAGGCTGAGAGCGGTATCGGTGATGGGGCGTTTTCTGCGGGGGCAAAAAGGCAAGGTCGGCTTGTTTGCCGGTTCGCTTTCGCTGCGTGACCATATCGAGCGGCAGTTCGGGTTTGAACAGATCATGGCCCAGGAATTTTCGCATCTGGAAATCCTGCCGGTCGTGAATAACGCGATGAAGTGGAGCGCACCGAAAGTCTGGCCTTTCAACTGTTGAACGAACACAAGGATCTGGTGGGGATTTACAACGTGGGCAGCGGTACCCAACAAGGTCATGCTGACAAGACCTACCATTGACAGCATCGCAAATTTTTTCATCACGCTTTTTTCCTCCATGTGCCAGGTTTTTCTAACCAGGCTAACATCATGGAGTGTTCATGAATCGTCGCATATTTGCCAAGTGTAAAATTCAAATGTTCAAGAGTAAGTTCTGCATGCAATCCTGCCCAGAGTGTCCTGAACTGGATTTTTTGCCTTGCAAAGCATCCAGCCTGCGGCTGAGGGATTGGGATTCCCCAATCAGCGCTGGCTGCTGATTGAAAGGTCGGACATCATTAGAGCGGTTCTTGATGAGTTGGAATCACGAACAAAAATCCCGTCATTCCCGCGAACGCGGGAATGACGAAAATTTGGGATGCAATTCAAACAAATCCGGAACCGCTCTAAGTCCTCCAATTGGCAACAGCCTATAGCCGCGACTAGCCTTTGCTGCCCGCGGTCACCTCGTCTTTGTGCGCGGCGAAGGCTGCCAAGACTTCGCCTTTCTCAACCTTGGGCACTTTGAAAAAGTCAAGCGTCCGTCCCAGCTCTGCTGCAACCTCATCGAATTCAGCGGGAGATATACGAAGGTTCCTGTGTGCCTCCTCGAGGCCGAGCGGTGTTGCCCCGGCTTTGGTGGCCGTGTACTCAAAAGGGCCGCCCGAAACATTGCAGACCCAAAGTGTCCGCATGAATTTAAGTCCGGGCAGTCTTCCCAGATTTTGAGTGTGCCATTCTCGCAGCTGCGGGTTTTTCGACTCTTGGCCGACGATGGGATTCTTCACGACGGCGTCACTGAAGTGATCCACCACTGCTGCAATGGCGAACACGCCGCCCAGCCGCTCGTACAGACTTTTCCCAGTTGCGGCTTGTGCGCTATTCGCCCCTGCCACTGCAATCATCGGGGCGACGGCCAGAGCAAGTGCTGCAACAATGCTTCGTCTCGTGATGTAAGTTGAAAGTGCACGTTCCATGGTCAATCTCCCTTGCTGACAAGTCAGTAGCTTAACGCGACGCAGGCCTGATAGTTCCCAAAGCAAGGTCCAGCGGGCGCATGGCGATTTCACGCTTGCGAAGCGCCGTTATTTGCCCAGGCACCGCACGATCTCGGCGATCAGCATATCAGGTTTCAGCGGCTTGCTGAGCAGTGGCACTGTTCTCATGATTTCGGGCTGCTGCTCCCGCGCATAGCCGGACGAAGCAATGAAAGGTAACCCGCGCCTGATTAATTCACGAGCGACCGGCTCGACCGTTTCTGCGCCCAGGTTGGTATCAAGCACGGCGGCGTCGCAACCGGACTGTGCGATCAACGCAAGCGCTTGGGCGACGGAGCTGGCAGGACCAATCACGTCGTAGCCAGCCTCCGACAAGGTGTGGGCGATGTCCATGGCGATCAGCGGTTCATCCTCAACGACAAGCACACGGTGGCGGCCGGAGTCCTGCGCAGGTTCTTGCTTCACCGCAGCGCCGTTCGACTGTGGCGCTGACAGTGCGCTGCCTTCGATCAACCCCGCCGCCAGGCAGTCGATGCGCCAGATAAGACCGGTTGGCGCGAAATCGATTTTAGCGTCGCAGCCAAGGCTCATCTTGATCATGCTGCCAATCACCGTCGAGCCAAAGCCAAGGCGCGTTGGTTTGGCGACCAGCGGGCCGCCGCTTTCGATCCACGACAACGTGAACCGCGCCATGCCCGCTGCGTCTGACAGCAAGTTCCAGCTGATAATCACCCGACCAGATTTGATCGACAGTGCGCCATATTTGGCGGCGTTGGTGGCAAGCTCGTGGAGCGCCATGCCGAGCGCTTGCGATGCCGATGCCGTGATCATGACCGGCGGGCCGTCAAGTGCCACACGGATGTCGTGCGCATCGCGGAAATGGGCGAGCTGCGAGCCAATCAGATTACCGAGCGACACAGCCTTCCAATCGTTCCTGACCAGCAAATCCTGATTGGCGACAAGCGCCTGCACGCGCTGGCCGAAGCGCTCCATGAAATTCTCGGGCTGCGTCGCCATCGTCCGTTTGGCAATCGCCTGGACGATGGTGAGCATGTTCTTCGAGCGATGGTTGACCTCGCCCATAAGCAGCTTGATGTGCTCCTCATGGCGCACACGTTCAGAAAGATCATAGAAATGGCAGACCACGCCGAACCCGCCATCCGGCAGCATGATACGCTCGATCTTCCAGTCATAGGCTTCAGTGGCATTGATGTCGGCGCGACGCTCATCGGTTTCCGCTTTGAAAGGCTCTCCCGACGCCAGCGTATGGCGAAAGTGCGCAATGATCTTGCTGGCAAATGGATCTGGCCAGACGGCGCACACCACTTCGGCGAAGTCGCGCCCGATCAACTGTTGCACATTGGCAAATGCCTTCTGTCCGCCGTCGCTCATTTGGACCAGGCGGAAGTTGGAGTTGATAACGTAAACGCCGAAAGGCGAGCGGTCAACGAGCTGACGGAACGTGTCATGGGCAGCCTGCAGCCGCTCCTCGGCGTGGGCCCGCTCCACCGCCGCCCAAGTGCGCTCGGCGACTTCCTCGACGAGTGAGACTTCGCCCGGTGTCCAGATCCGAGGGGAGGCCGAAACGGCGCAGATCGACCAAAACGGGTTGTTCTCGCCTTTACGCAGGGTTGCGGCGATCAAGGCACCCATGCCGAGGCCGGTGAAATTCGCCCGCTCGCTGTCCGAAAACCCGTCCATCCTAACGATGTCGTCAATTACAAGCGTACCACCGGACGCGACCTGAAGCGCCTTGGGAAAATCGGACAAACGCACTTGGGCGGGCAACGGGGGCAGAAGGTCGTCGTGCACCTGATGTGGAAACTCGGCAGTGTCTTCTGCCAGCCGATAAATCCCGACATAGCAGCGATTAAGCCGCATCTGGTCGAAAAGCATCTGGAGCGCTCGCTTCACTACGGCCTCGGCGCTTGGCTCCGCCCGCAGCGCATCGCTCAATTCCAGCAGGAACGCCTGTCGTCTCGTGTTTTCACTTTGAACCGCCTCTGCTTGTTTGCGGTCAGTAATTTCGAGTGCGACACCAATAAATTGGTGCGCAACCCCACCTTCATCGCGCAAGAACACGGTATCGGAACCCATGTACCAGCGCCATTTGTCCGCTTTGTCCCTCATTCGGTATTCGAACACGGCCGTTTCACCGGGTTTCAGCGTCCGAATGCGAGCGATGTGTTCGTGGAAGCCCTGATGATCGTCAGGATGCATCAGATTCGGCACCAAGTCGGCACCCATGCCCGCTAACTCCTCGGCACTGTGTGTTTGATCTGCGGGGTTATTGACAAAAACAACGCGGTTTTCATCCAGATCAAATATATACAGGACTCCGGGCAGCACCTTGAAAATGCCATCGAGAAATTTCTGGCGTTCACGTAGCTGCGTCTCGGCCTGCGCACGATCAACCGCCGTCCAAACCCGGTTCGCAACGTCCTTGAGAAGCTGGACCTCTGCGACTGTCCAATGCCGCGGGGTCGACGAATGCACCCCGAAAATGCCCATGAGAAGCCCGTCCTTGACCAACGGCACGCCGATGCCGGCGCGCACCCCGATCGCCCGGTAGGCCTCTCGTTCAACTTCGGTTGCAGCCTCCGTCTCGGCGTCTTCAATGAATAAAGTTTGACCTTTTCGATATCCATCCGCCATATCAGGCGCAAAATCGGACAAGCGCGTATGGTCCGGGATCGGCAGTGCCCCGCGGTCGTAACTCGAGGTCTTCGAGAAACCATCCTGATCCGGGTCGATCTTGAAATAGCTGGCCCGATTCACGTCAAGATGTTCGACAACCAGGCGCATCGTTGCCGTCTGCACCTCGAACGGGTCTCGCAGCGGCCCCAGCGTGTCACTGAGTTTCAGCAGGAACGCCTGCCGCTCCTCGTGCTGGCGCAGTGCCAATTCGACGCGCTTGCGCTCGGTGATGTCACGGACGTTACACTGAACAACGGGGTGGCCACCTTCGTCATAAAGATTGGCCACCACTTCCACGCCCCGAACTCCGCCCTGCTGGCTTTGCAATGGCAGGTTCTCATAGCGGACATGGCGCGTGGCCTTCAGTTTCTGGAACATGTCCCGACTTGCCTGCGCGTCTGCAAGAAAACCGATCTGGTAGAGTTCCATGCCGATCAACTGTTCGTGGGGGTGTCCAATCAGCGTCGTCATGAACGGATTGGCGTCGACAATCTTGCGCGTATCAGGATCAAGAATGAGAATGCCGTCGTGCGCCGCCTCGAACAATCGCCGGTAGCGGATCTCTGACAGGTGCAGGGCGGCGTCTGTCCTCTTGCGGTCCTGGATGTCGCGGATTACGCTAACGGTGTGCAGAGGCTGGCCCGTATCATCGGCTACCAGACGCGCTTTCACCGCGACCCAGCGGCTGCTGCCGTCCTTGCGCACGTAACGCTTTTCGTTCGCGTAATCCGGCGTGCCGCCCGACAGGAGCGCGGGGAACAGCTCGTTTTCGCGCGCGAGGTCGTCTGGATGTGTCAGGTCCCAGATTGTCATGCCAAGCAGTTCTGCGGCAGTATACCCGGTGATCTCGCACATGCGCGCGTTCACATTGATGTAACGCCCGTCCAGCGCGCAATAGACCAATCCGGTAGGTGCCAAATCGAACGCAATGCGATGCAGCTGTTCGCTGCGGCGCAGCTTGTCTTCTGCCTGCTTGCGGCCAGAGATGTCTTCTTGCCCCAAGACTGAGTCTCCCTGCGGTCCATTGCGGATGGCGCGCAGCGTGGCTTCCGCTTCCTCCAGCCGGGTGCGCAATGCCTCGTTCTCCTTGAGGATATCCGCCGGATCGTATGCTACATGTGTCATGGCAACCCGCCGCTGGTTATCTCATCGAGGCTGCCAATACCGGTTTTGGCCCCAGACGGTACAGGCTGAATTTTCACGGCATGACTTTCATTGGCCCGCAGCGCAATCTGCGATAACAATCCCGGGCAAAGCTATACACACTTTTGCATCAACGACAATGACATCCGTTTATACGAGCGGAAAAGGAGGCATCAAGGTCGATGCAGGCAAAACACCAGTCCGTCAAGCAGAACCGTCTGCGACGTTTGAAGTGGATACCCGGCTGCTCCTGGACATTGGACGAAGGGCGGGTGCTGCCAATATGTCTGACGGATTGCGTTCACGCTATTGTTGTGCCGAAGTCTTGCACAAGGTCTTGTCGGCCTATGGGCTGACAGCATAAGATGGCGGATGGGTGCCCGGAACTCAAATGTCTGACCAGTTCAGCAAAAAGGCGTGAAATCGAGGGAAAAACTGCACATTTTTGCTTTTTCTGGTCTTATATTGTCAGGATAAAATATTGAATTATAAAAATAAAATATTCGCCGTGGCCCCCATGATGGATTGGACTGACCGGCATTGCCGGGTGTTTCATCGCACCCTCACGCGCCATGCTGTCCTCTATACCGAGATGGTGACAGCACTTGCAGTGAAGCATGGCAACCGGGACAAGTTGTTGGGGTTTGATGCGAAGGAACAGCCCTTGGCTTTGCAGTTGGGGGGCAGTGATCCGGTAACCTTATCCGAAGCTGCGCGGATTGGCGAGGATTGGGGCTATTGCGAAATCAATCTCAACGTTGGCTGCCCGTCTGACCGGGTGCAGGGTGGCAACTTCGGGGCCTGTTTGATGGCCATACCGCAGCTGGTTGCGGATTGCGTTGCGGCAATGCAAACAGCGGTGAAAATTCCGGTCACTGTAAAATGCCGCATTGGCATTGACGATCAGGATTCCGAGAAAGATTTCCAGAACTTCATCGATACGGTGGCCGCAACGGGTTGCAACAGATTTATTGTGCATGCCCGCAAAGCCTGGCTGAAGGGTTTGAGCCCGAAAGAAAACCGGGAAATTCCGCCTTTGGATTATGACCGCGTGCATCGCCTCAAAACCTCCAGACCGGAATTGAATATAATACTGAATGGAGGACTCTCAAACTTCGTAGAAGACATTTCCCATCTAAAGAATCTGGACGGCCTCATGTACGGCCGCGAAGCCTACCATGACCCATGGATGCTGGCTGCGGTTGACCCTCTTTTCGCGAACACTCCTGCTCCAGTGTCAACACGGCGGCAGGCGGTAGAAGCCATGTACGATTATATCGGTGCAAATCTTGCCGCAGGTCTGCCGCTGCACCGGATGACACGGCACATGCTGGGCCTGTTTCACGGCCAGGCCGGAGGCCGCTTGTGGCGGCAAGTGTTGTCGGTGGAGGGGTGCAAGCCCACAGCAGGACTGGATGTGCTGCGGCGGGCTTTGGATGTGGTTGCAGAGCAGGTGGCACGATTGGCATCCGCCGCATAAAAAAGAGCAATGACTGGTTTTGCCAGCCATTGCTCCAAGTGCAGGGTGTTCGATTGCAAAGCTATTGCAACTCGTTTCGCCCGTCATCACCCAAATGAATCAGATCGCATTATTCTGCAGCCATCCGCCCGCGCCTGCCGCCGCGTCGGGTTTTGCGCAAGGTGAGCGTTGACATGCGCTCGGGCAGGGCCAAAACCAGGGTGTGGCGTTCCGTGGGGGACATGGCCAGCCAGTCTCCAATTTCGCCGCGCGTGCGCCCGCAGCCAATGCAAAACCCGGTTTCGGGTTCCACAACACAAATTCTCACGCAAGGTGTTTCGATATCGGGGAAGCTCAGATGATCCATCGCACCAATGTGGGGTGTTGTACCGCCGCCGCAATGACACGGCACGACGTCTCATGTCAAACCAGCGTCAATTCTTCAGCACAAGTTTGCCGTTTTCCACACTGAAGCTGCGCAGGCGTGACAGAAAGCTCATGCCGAGCAATGTGCCGCGCAAGGCTCCCCGTTGCAGCACCATGCCCTCAACGTCGGAAACCCGCACATTGTCAATTTCAACTTCGCGCAGCATTACGCGGGCGGCCTTGCCCATGCCATTGGCGGTATTGACGTTGACATCAAATTTCAGCGTATTCGGCCGAAGACCGACTTTTTCTGCATCTTCATAGCTGAGGGCAACTGTGCTGGCCCCTGTATCGACCAACACTTCCACACCGCGGTTGTTGATGTCGGCTGTGGTGAAAAAGTGGCCATTGTTGCCTGCTGCAAGCTCTGTCATCGCATAAAAATTCAAAGGCTCTGCCATTGGTTTGGCCAAGGGTGTGATGCCGGGCAGGCCAGCACCGATCGTCAACAGGACAGCGAGACAGACACTGGGCATTGGACCGGAACGACGCATGGGGACCCTCATTTTCTGAGGCCATGTAAGCGATCAATTCTTCACCGGACTTTGACACGGCCAATGAACATGAAATGACGGTTAACGAAGTGTTGCGACAAAGGCGCTCAGCATCACCATTTCGCAGGTAACCTGTACAGCGCCACACACGTCTCCGGTTTGTCCGCCGATCAGGCGCATGGCAAATTGCCTGATACCTGCTGTCACGGCAAGACCAAGGCCAAGCGCCAGTACAGCATTCTCCACTTGTGTGTAATAGCCCGCCAGCAGCGTCAACAGCAGCCCGACGGCTATCGCCGACAATGCCACGCTGCGCGTCGGCTGACCGGCATAGACTGAAAGCCCGTCCAGACGGGCAGGGCGGGTGGCCCATAGAAGATCGACCATCAAGGCCCGCGAAAATGACTGACAGGCCACAATGACCAGAAAAAGTGCTTCCGGCGAATACGGCAACAACGCTGCATAGCATGAAACCCGCGTCCCCACTGCCACAATCAGTGCCAGGGTGCCATAAGAGCCGATACGGCTGTCGCGCATGATCTCCAGACGCCGCTCTTTGGTTTTGCCGCCGCCCAGGCCATCTGCAGTATCAGCCAGGCCATCTTCATGCAGCGCACCCGTCACCAGCATGCCCGCCGCAACAGCCAGCACCGCTGCAAGCATGGCAGGCAGGTACAGATATTTTCCCGCCAGCAGCGCGAGCGCTATACCGCAGCCAATCAACGCACCAACCACCGAAAACATGCGCAGTGTTTGGTTGAACGGCGGAGGATCTATTGTGCGTGAGAATGGCACGGGCAGCCTTGTGAGAAACTTCAAGGCATGCACAAACTCTGCCAGCGGCCTGAAGCGTGACGGAGTGGCAGGGGATATCGGGGTTGGGTCGTTCATGGCCGTCGCTGGGTCTTCAATGGCCTTGACGTCTGCCCCAAGCCCGGCCCAAAAGCCACAGACATTTTTGCAACTCTGCGATTCCTGAAAGGGTTCCCCATGCCAAGCGGCCTTCCCTTCGACGATATCCGCGCGCTCATGGCGGCCATGCCCGAAGCTGATCTGGATGCGGTGGCCAAGGTTCGGGAACGCGACGCGCAACTGACCAAACCTCCCGGTGCGCTGGGCCGTTTGGAGGATATCGTGGAATGGCTGGCAGCCTGGCAGCAACGCTCGTCCCCCCGTGTGGAACGTCCGGTGGTGGCCGTGTTTGCGGGCAATCACGGCGTGGTGGCGCAAGGCGTTGCAGCTTATCCGCAAGCAGTGACCGCACAGATGGTGGCGAATTTCCAGAACGATGGTGCTGCGGTCAACCAGATCTGCAAGACCTTTGATCTGGGCCTCAAGGTATTTGAACTGGCCCTGGAATTTCCGACAGGCGACATCACGCAAGAGGCCGCACTCAGCGAACAGGACTGTGCCGCCACCATGGCCTATGGCATGGAAGCGATAGCCAATGGTTGTGACCTCCTGTGCATTGGAGAAATGGGCATTGGGAATACCACCGTTGCGGCTGCCCTCGCACATGGCCTGTTCGGTGGAAAGCCGGAAGACTGGGTGGGGCCCGGCACAGGCGTTGACGCCGAAGGCTTGAAACGTAAAGCCAACGCCGTAGGCCGCGCGGTAGACCTGCACCGCTCACATTTGAACGATCCTCTTGAAGTGCTGCGCCACTTGGGCGGTCGTGAACTGGCGGCCATGGCAGGCGCCATTCTGGGGGCCCGCATCAACCATGTGCCAGTGCTGATTGACGGCTACGTGGCAACCGCCGCCGCCGCCGTTTTGTTCAAGGCCAACCCAAAGGCGTTGGATCATTGCATGGCCGCCCACGTCTCAGCCGAACCAGCGCATCGGGCGTTGTTGGCGGAGTTGGGGCTGAAACCCTTGCTGGATCTCGGCATGCGGTTGGGCGAGGCAAGTGGTGCAGCACTGGCGGCGGGCATGGTGCGAGCGGCAGTAAACTGTCACAACGGCATGGCAACGTTTGCGGGTGCTGGCGTGAGTGGGAAGGAGTAGGAGACCCCACCCCCGGCCCCTCCCCAAGCGGATAGGGGTGAAGAAAAGATCACCCCTACCCATTCTTCATGGGGAGGGGCCGGGGGTGGGGACTTTGCTTTATCCCGTGATCGCAATCAGCTTCCTCTGGGTATCCGTCTTCACCGCAGACGACGCAATCGCTTCGCCGCGTGGACCGCTCAACACGCGGGCTGCCGGAAAGTAGCAGATCACATCTGTGCCTTTCCCCGGTTCTGACACAATGTCCAGGGTGCCGCCATGCACGTCCATCAGGCCTTTCACAATCGGCAGTCCCAACCCGGCACCTTCGATGGCGTGTTTGGTGGCATGGGCGCCGCGCGAAAAGGCGTGCAACAATTGTTGCTGTTCGGCTTTTGGAATGCCGGGGCCATTGTCGGACACCGTTATGGCCATGCGACCGTCGGGCATGATACGGGCGGTGATGGCCACCTTGCCATGGTCCGGCGTGTACTTCACGGCATTGGTCATCAGGTTGATGGTGATCTGGTTCAGGGCGCGATAGTCACACAGGAGTTTTGGAAGGGAGGTTGGCGTGTCCACCGTGATTGCAATGGTTTTTTCGGTGGCCCGTGCCACCAGCATGTTCCGGGCGTGGTCCATGCAATCGCGCACATGGGTGGGCTCTTCCACAATATCACGGCGCCCCGCTTCAATGCGCGAAAGATCAAGGATGTCATTGATCAATGCCAGCAGATAGCGACCAGAGTCATGGATGTCGCCAGCATAGTCCTTGTAGGCCGTGTTTTGCATGGGGCCGAACATTTCGTTTTCCAGCACTTCAGAAAAGCCCAGAATGGCGTTGAGCGGTGTGCGCAATTCATGGCTCATGTTGGCGAGAAAAGCGGACTTGGCGCGATTGGCGTCCTCAGCCATGCGGCGTTGTTCCTCGGCACGCAGTTTTTCCTGCTTCAACTCTTCAATCAGCACATCTTTTTCGGTGCGGAATGCCAGTCGGTCACGCGCAGTATCTTGCAGTTGCCGTGACACGAACAGGAAGAACACTTCCAGCATGATGATAAGACCGGCCAGCGAATAAAACACCACATTCTCTTCAAACACACAGCGCACCGCCAAGCCGACGGCTATGACGCCGGTTCCCGCCACCAGCACGGGCATGAAATTGGCAACGACAAGCAGGCGGACAACGCTGACAGCCATGACGGCGGCGATCAGAAAGGCCCGTTGCGCATCGCCCGCGTCAGGCCAAAACAAAAACAGCGGCATGACCCAGAACATGCCTTGGAACAATTCCGAAGCCGAGATCATGCCCACCCAGTCGCTCTGTTCGCCCACACTGCGCTTTTGCAGAAAGTACCGATTGCACAGGAACAATTGTACTGTGTGACAGCCAAGTGTTCCAACAAGCCAGGCCATGGCAGTTGCCGTTGGCACCCATGCCAATGAGGTGAGGCCCAGCAACAACGTCAGAATCGGCATGATGGGTGCGAGATTCAACTGGTTGCGCAGGAACAGTTCAAGGAATTCGCCATGCCAGGCAGCGGGTTCCGATATGGGGGCGGGAGCGCGGCTTTTGCGTGCCAGAAAGGGTACCGCTTCCATGACATGGAAATTGTGACGCTGCATCGCATCCGGTGTATGGCCATCCTGCATGAGGTTTGCGTCAGTCATATCCCAAATCCCGCTTCAAAGATTCTACTTAGTCGCAAATCCCTAAATTCAGCTTCAGGGACAGGGTAAAAATTGAGGTAACTTGTGGGCTTTGACTGTCATGTCTATATGCGCAGTCAACCAGGGATCAATCATGACCAGTCTTTCTGCCGACCGTATTCGCGATGAACTGAAACGCATTGCCGCCCCTGATGGCCGGGGCAACATCGTGGCGGCGGGGCTGGTGTCCGACATTGCCATCAATGCTGGCGAAGTCATGTTCGCACTGAATGCCTCGCCACAACACATGAAGGCCATGGAGCATTTGCGGGATGTGGTGGAAAAAGCCGTCAAGGCCATTCCCGGCGTGACCAAGGTATTGGTGGCATTGACGGCGGAAAAGCAGGCCGGGCAGGCAACCCCGGCGACGGCTCCGGCACGGGCGGGGGCGGTTCCGGGGGTCAAACACATCATCGCCGTGGCCTCCGGCAAAGGCGGCGTCGGCAAATCCACAACCGCCATCAACGTGGCTCTGGGGCTGGCGACATTGGGTTTGAAAGTTGCCGTGCTGGATGCTGATATCTATGGCCCCTCCATGCCAAAACTTTTTGGTCTCAGCGGCAAACCGCTGGCCTCCGACAAGGACGGGAAGCGCATGAAGCCCATGTCCCGCTATGGGCTTGAAGTGGCCTCCATCGGTTTTCTGGTGGAAGAGGACACCCCCATGATCTGGCGTGGCCCCATGGTTATCTCCGCACTCACACAGCTTTTGCGAGAGGTCGAATGGGCCGATGACACTGATGTGATGGTCGTGGACATGCCGCCTGGAACAGGCGACGCACAATTGACGCTGGCGCAAAACACGCCGCTTTCGGGTGCGATCATCGTATCAACGCCGCAAGACCTCGCATTGATTGATGCGCGCAAGGGTCTCAACATGTTCAAAAAGGTGTCGGTGCCGCTGCTCGGCATTGTCGAGAACATGAGCTACTTCACCTGCACCAATTGCGGTGCACGCCATGACATCTTCGGCCATGGTGGTGCACGCAGGGAAGCTGAACGCTTGGGCGTCCCGTTCCTCGGTGAAGTGCCGCTGGATATGGAAGTGCGCTTGCGCTCAGACCGGGGCGAACCCATCGTGGCAACACTGCCGGAGTCTCAGCATGCCGCCATCTACCGCGACATTGCCCGGCAGATCTGGGCCACGCTGGAAGGAGGCACAATGACCCGTGCCGCCCCCCGCATAATTAACGAAGGGTAAACAGCTTTACCAGCGTTAGGAATGTGTTAGCCTTGTTTCCGGTAAGCAGGGTTTGAATCGGAGGGGTACCTATGTCGAAATTGATGTCTGTTCTTGGCATTGTCTTGTTGGCCATCGGTGCCGCACTTGCACTTGTGGGGTTGGTCAATTCCGCACAGATGCAGATTTATGGCCTGACCATGGACACAGCAGCGATTTTGCTGACAGGCGGCGTGCTGGCTGTGGGCCTTGGCGGCGTCATCGCGGCACTGCAGGGTTATGCGCCATTGGCTGCAACGGCACCTGTTGTTGAAACCTTTGAATTGCCCAAACCCGTCGCGGAACGCCCGGTCTTCAAAGCTGAAATTCCTGCTGCACCGATCGTGGAATTGCCACCCGCTGCTGCCGAAGAACCACCGGCCCGCATCCGCTTTCCGGGCTTTGGCCGGAAGGCTGCTGATGTTGTTGCAACCACCACTGTTGTCGCGGCAGCGGTGACTGAAACAGTCGCAGCGCCGGCAAAGAGTGCCGTTGACGACACGATCGCCGCACTCGACCAGGCCAAAGCCGATATCGCCAACGCCATCGGCGGCATGGGTGATGTGGTGGAGGCCAAGGCTGAAGAGGTTGTGGAAGAAGTTGAAGAAGACGAAACCGTCATCGCGGAAGATGACGAGCCGGTTGATGGCGAACTTTATGTGATCGAAGAACGCGAAATCCGTGGGCGGCCCGCCCGCATCCTGTCAGACCAGACTGTCGAAGCCGAAACCGATGAAGGCTGGATGCGCTTTGAGAACCTTGAGCATCTGAATGAGTATCTGGATTCCATGGGCGAGACGGCTTGAAAAAAGGGACCTCATCAGCCCTTCGGGCAGCTTCTCCAAAGGAGAAGCGACTGGTGAGACGACCTCCCTCAATGATCAATTATTGGGAGATATATCGTCCAGTCGCTTCTCCTTTGGAGAAGCTGCCCGAAGGGCTGATGAGGTCCCTTCCTCACCGCCCCATCGCATCCATGATCCTGATCCAAGACCTGATGCCCCGCGCAAAACTCGATACGTTGTATTTTTCATTCGGGCTGTGAATGGCATCGTCGTTCAGGCCAAAGCCCACCAGCACTGAGTCCATTTTCAGCACATCCTTGAAATAACGAACGATAGGGATTGATCCCCCTGACCCCATCAAAACGGTGTCGCGCTTCCATTCCTGTTTCAACGCCTGCGAAGATTTCACGATGTAAGGATTGCTCTCGGCAATTTCACTCGCGGGGCTGCCGCCGCCCTTGCCGCCAAAGCTGATTTTCGCATCACCGATCATGTGCTTTTTTGCAAAGACTTGAAACGCCTTCAGCACTTTTTCAGGCTTCTGCGTGCCAACGAGACGGAAGGTGAATTTAGCACGGGCTTCGGATGGAATCACCGTCTTGGTGCCAGCACCTTGGTAACCACCCCACATGCCGTTGACTTCCGCCGTGGGACGCGCCCATATTTGTTCGAGAACGGTTTTGCCTTTTTCGCCTGCAGCCGATTTCAACCCGATGTCACCGAGGAATTTCTTGTCAGAAAATTTCAGGCCGCGCCATTGCTTTTTGGTGGAGGCGGGCAAGTCGGAAACGCCGTCGTAGAACCCAGGAATAGTGACCTTGCCATTCTTGTCGTGGATCAATGATATCAATCGCGTCAAGGCACGGATCGGGTTCATGGCGGGGCCGCCGTAAAGCCCGGAGTGCAGATCAAGCGCAGGGCCCTTTACAGTCACTTCCTCATGCACAAGTCCGCGCAACCGTGTGGTGATGGCAGGAGTCTTGGCGTCCCACATGTTGGAGTCGCAAATAAAGGCCACATCGCATTTAAGCTCTTTTGCATTGGCCTTGAGAAACGGCACCAACGAAGGCGAGCCAGATTCTTCTTCGCCCTCAATCAGGAATGTGGCCTTGATCGGCAATTGTCCGTGTACCCGAATATAACTCCGCGCCGCTTCGACAAAGGTCATCAATTGCCCTTTGTCATCAGCTGTGCCACGACCATACATGCGCTCCACACCGTCCTTGCCGGTTTTCCGAACAGGTTCGAAAGGTGGCGATATCCACAATTCCAGCGGGTCGGCAGGCTGCACATCATAGTGACCATAGAACAGTGCATGCGGGGTTTTCGCCGTGGCGCCCGGTGGTGTGTAATGGCCGACCACCATGGGGCAGCCCGATGTGTCCCGCACCGAGGCCTCGCAGCCCAGTGATTTCAGTTCAGCACAAATCCAGTTTGCGGCCTTGATGATGTGCGGCTTGCAAGCGGGATCAGCTGAGAGCGAGGGAATGCGGACAAATTCAAACAGCCGCGCAATATTTGCATCAAGGTGCGCGTCAGCGTCAGCGAGGACGGGGGCGATGGGAAGAGTGGTCATTGTGATTGCCTCGTATGATCAAATCAAAAAATTAAATACAATCGTCATCCTCGCGAACGCGGGGATCCAGACTTTCCACGCGCTCGCTGGTTGACAGTCTGGATTCCCGCGTTCGCGGGAATGACGGTGTTTTTTGGGCTTACGGTGACCTCCCAGATAAACCGCAGACTGCCAATGCTGTTTTCGATATCCGCATTGATGGCGGAAACTACCGGGGGGTATGTCGTCAGTCACGCTTGCGAATCCCTTGCTTTGCAGCAAAGCCTAACCCAAGTTGCGGTGATTGGGCAGAGTGTATGACAACCGACGTGCAAACACAGTTTAACCTGGCGCGGGACAGCCTGCTGGCGCATGAGCCGCGCTCCGGCTTGCAGCGCTTCCGCCGCCGCGGCTACCAGCGTTATCGTCGTGTGCTCGACAATGTGGATTTGTCACTGTTGTGGAAACGCCGCTGGTTCATCATCACCATGATCCTTGGGTTCCTGCTGATGAACGCACCCACACCCGCGGGCCTTACCCACGATGGCCAGATTGTTTTGGTCATGTCAATGATGGCGACAATGCTGTTCATCAGCGAAGCCGTACCTCTGCCCACAGTGCCACTTCTTATTATCGTCGGAGAAGTACTGCTGCTCAAACTCGACCCCACGGAAGTAGCGCGAAGTCTGATGACGGATTCCGTGTTGTTTATTTTGGGCTCCCTCATGCTGGCCGTGGCCGTTGTCAAACAGCGCCTCGACAAGCGCATTGCATGGTGGATTGTGCGCACCACAGGCACCAACGTTTATTGGATCAGCTTCGGCATCAC
>JAYUVC010000232.1:0-10801 GCA_043754325.1 Hyphomicrobiales bacterium | reverse complement strand
TCTGGGTTAAAGTTCGTGTGCGCGTCTCTTCGGAGCCGCCGGGGAACACCAAAGGCACAGCTGGCGCGTCAGATGATCCGGTTCAAACACCCGTGCATGCGTGTGGGGAGACCCGACGCTATTACTTTCGCGACCTTAAACACGGTCGCACCCCGCGGAGGGTCTCCTCACGCGTCCCCACTTTGCAGGGGTGTTGCAGACCAAGGCCAACAACACCGGCCCCACAAAGCCTGAAACTTATCCTATTGCGCCACCACAAATCCGCACTGCTTCTGCTCCATCGCAATCTGCTTGGTAATGCGGATGGCGTTCTCGGCATAGGCTTCCGTCACTGAGCCTTTGTTCACTGTCTTGCCATTCAACGCACTTGCTGCTTCGCAAAGGTGAAAGACGCGCGGGTCGGACGCTTTCCTGGCCCCGCCTTCCGGTGCGATCCAGTAGACCACATCCAGACCATTCGGGTTGACGGCGCTCTTCGTCGCAGCCGCCACATCAGCGGAATCCCGCGCAATGTCCTGGGCCTGTGTTGCGACCTCTGGTGAACAGGCCGTCGTGGGCTGGCCGGTCTTGATCTGGGTGGCGCAGGCATTCATGTCCTCGGTATATTGCTCAACCGATGGCGGCTTGAAACTCACCCCCATCAGCGTGGCCACCACAGCAAGGGCTGCACCAATGCCGCCCGCGATCTGTTTGTTTTTGGGGTCCATGTCCTTGTCCATGAAAATCAGGGCAATCAAGGGCAGGAAGGCGATGAGGGTAATGATGGCACCCAGCTGGTTCTGGAAGAAATAGCCGAAGGCGTCTGCCTTGCTGGCGGGGCTCTTGCGATTGGCGGCCTTCCACAACATGCTGCCCGCAATTGCAAACACAGCGATGCCAACAAGCAAACCAATCAGCAGCGGCAGGTTGCCGTTGGCAGCCGTACCCGCACTGAACTTGCCCTGCTTCAGGAAATAAATGCCCGCAATTTCGCCTCCGATGGCGACAGCCCAGCACAAAAACGCAAATATCCGGAGCCGCTTTGAAGCCCCCTTCTGGTCTTGCGATGCAGCCCAGGCTTTCGTGACGTCCGGCTTGTTGTCTGACATGTTTTAATCCCCTAATTCACTGTTTACACGTGTGCATCGAAAACAGCTTAACCGATTCCGCCACCGCTTCCAAACCCTACCGCCCGTCTTTCGAAAAATGCTGATAATCCTTGATCGAGTTCCACTCGCCGCCCCACGTCCAGCCATATTTCTTGAAGGTCTTCACCACGATGCCATCAACCTTGATCATGCCCGCCGCATCGGACTTCGCCCGCTGCTGCCTGGTCACAAAGCCCAGACTTTTTTTATGACTGGTGCCTGTCTTGTCGACGTAAGGATTGATCAGCGGGTTCACATCAATCGCCCTGCCCTTGGCATGGGCCGACATGGTTTTGGCTCCCGTTGTCAAACGGCAATTGAACGCACTGGTGTTGTTGTCCTCGATGGATTTGAAATCATTGCCGCCATAGGCATCAATCAGCTGCACACGCTCAACCCTGTAACTGGCGTTGGCGGCGATCTCCGTGAAAATCTTCAGCACGTCATCGGCAAGGCTTGCGTCGACAATCAAGGGGCCGCTCTTCAATTCGCCCTCGAAACTCACGTAGGGAATTTGCACCAGCCGCAGCGCCTCGCGCTTCGGGCACGGCATGTTGCTGTGCCACGACACGCCCTGCATGGATGCCCAGATATCATCGGGAATTGGCGTGATACGGTCTGGCTGACCAGCCTCAGCCAATGATACTGCCGATATCACAAATGCGAAAGCAAAGCGGAGAGCTTGGATCATGCCGCAATGCTAACGCAATATCCATCTTTGGGAAATGACGAAAATTTGCGACAGTGGGCCTGAACCACCACTTCGCACTGCAATGATTTTTCCGCAGCGCACGTTATTGTCTCATTAATATGTCAGACCACACACTCGCCCTTGAATGAGGCTGCCAACAGGCCCACATAGGATGTGTTAGAAAGTCTTATTCACTTGGTTCAACAATGTGGAGTGCACTATGACCAGATCCGTTCGCCAAAACCCCTTTGTCCCCAACATTCCAAATGAGTCGGAGAAAAACGACAAGCGTTTGGCCCACATGCGCGAAAGAAAATGGATCCACGACCACCTCACGCCAACTGCAGCGACCATTGAAGACTTCGATATCCCGACTTTTCACGAACACCCAAAAAGTGGGCGCGACCTGTTTGCCAAACACGGCAAGGCCCTGCATGCAGAGCAAGCTTCAGCGTTCAGGAAGTAACGCAACAGAACGCCTCCGCATCCCTCATGCTGAGGCGCTCGCTCTTGCGAGCCTCGAAGCCCGCGCGCTCAGTCTTATACCTTCTTCGCAGCCTTGGCCTGATAGACCTTGGCACGTGGCGGTTTTCCGGCCAGCAATTCCTTGGCTTGTTCAATCCATTCCTCACGGGCCGTCCGGCCTTTGAAGCCTAGTTTGCTGTCGAGTGCAGCAAGCGACAGTGGTGTCATTGCGGCGATCTGCGAGAGACTGACAATGCCTTCGCCTGCAAGCTGCTTGCTGATCTTGGGACCAACACCGTCGATCAGCGCTACATCATCCGATGCTGAATCCATGACGGGTGCTGCAACAGTGAGCGGCGCCATTTCGACGATCGCTTCACAGGCGCGCTGCCAATGGATATCGTGACGGCCATTCGGGCGGCCTTCTTCTTCCCAGATTTGATGGGCACGGGCGCGAATGGCGGATTCGGTTTCAGGCTTGAATTCTGCAATCATGGGGCATCTCCTTGGTTAAGATGAAATGCGCCCTAACACAGAATGTTGCGTTGCACAATATTGTTGCACCACAAGTCGCTCCAATTGGCGTCGGGTCCACGGCACCACATGACGGTCAAACCCCCACCACACCAAACTGGCCAGCAAGACCACAACCAGCGCCGTGCCCACAAACAGCAGGGCCCCGTCCATCTCCGTTCTCAACCGCACAAAACCCACTTGCCCCAAACCTTCATGCAGCAGATAAAGCGGATAACTGATACCACCCGCCCAGGCCAAAATCGAAGCGGGCAGCACAGGTCGTGGAACTTCGACAGCCCACACCAGAGCAGCAAGGCCCGCCAGCAGCAAGGCAACTGACGTCGCGTCAGACATGGCAATGCCATAGGTACTGCGGATATCGACGGTTTCACGCAATAGCACTGAAACGCCAAGTGCCACAGCACCTGCCATCAGACCAGCGATGGGCCACCTCAATCGCGCGACCTGCACCCGCTGCAACAGCATGCCGAAAGCAAAAAACGGTGCAAATTCTGTGATCAGGATCAAACGCAATGCGGAAAAACCAAGTATCAATTCATTGACCGCAGAAAGCCCCAACCACACCGCGATAATTTGCACTGAAAACCGCTGGAACAAACCGCTCAGCATGAGGGCAAACACCCAGGCGTAAAACACCAGCTCAACCACAATCGACCAATATACGCCGCTCATAAACTCCTGCCCGAATACTTTCGGAATGATGGCAAAGCCCGCAAGATATTGCAGGACACTGGTGGGCAGCTCAGCTCCGCCCCACAACATGCGGACACCAAACATGATCGTCAGGCACAATACAAATGTGGGATAAATTCGCGCAAAGCGTGCCGTGGCAAAACTGAAAGCCGAGCGTCCTGCGGCGGAATAGGCAATCACAAAACCGCTGATGCAGAAGAAGATGTGAACGCCGATATGGCCATATTTCATCGGGTCAGAAATGGCGGTCCATGGCAGCAGTGGTTGGTAAAGCCCTTCAAGACTGCCGCGATATCCATAGTGAAACAACAACACCGCAAGCGCACACAGCAACCGCAAACCGTCAACGTTCGCGTAGCGCTCGATCTTCTGCATGTGCCAAATTGCTCCGTGTCATGAAAACGGAGCAAACGGTGTGCCAGAATTTACTTCTTGATCTTCAGCGCAATGAAGCGCGTCTCGGCACTCTTGCCGGCTTTCGCCGTCAACAACAGCACAGAACTCTTTCCTGCCTTCGTAGCGTCCTCAATCGCTTTCGAGATATCGCCTGCCACGTCCACAGGCTTGCCGCCCGCTTCCATGATCACATCGCCAACTTCAAGGCCTTTCTCCTTGGCAGCGCCATCTTCCGCCACTTCTGTGATGACGGTGCCTTTGACTTTTTCCTCAACTTTGTATTTCTCGCGCAGTTCGTCTGTCAGGGTGGCAGCGGTCATGCCAAGTATAGTCACGGTTGTCGCAGCGGCAGAATCGGACTTTTTCTTGTCGTCAGCTGCGACGAGCTTCTCGCCGTCTTCCAGCCGCCCAATGGTGACATTCAAGGCTATTTCCTTGCCTTTGCGGATTACTTTGACAACAACAGTGGCGCCAATGTCCGTGGCAGCAACCGCTTTTGGCAGTTCCTTCATGTCCTTGATGGCGCGCCCGTTGAACTCGGTGATCACGTCACCAGGTTCAATGCCACCGGCCTTGCCGGGGCTGCCCTCTGTCACGTCAGCCACAAGTGCGCCAGCGTTCTTTGGCAAGCCCATGCTTTCAACAATTTCATCCGACATGGATTGCACGCGAACCCCCAACCAGCCGCGGCGGGTTTCGCCATATTTGACCAGCTGATCGATAACGCCCTTGGCGGTATTGGCAGGTACGGAAAAACCGATACCGACTGACCCGCCTGTCGGCGAGAAAATCGCCGTATTGATGCCCATCACCTGGCCATCAAGGCTGAACAGCGGACCACCGGAATTGCCCTTGTTGATCGCGGCATCGGTTTGGATAAAATCATCATAGGGACCGGCATTGATGTCGCGGTTGCGGGCCGATACAATGCCCAGTGAAACCGAACCACCAAGACCGAAGGGATTGCCAATGGCAATCACCCATTCGCCAATGCGCAGCTTGTCGCTGTCACCAAAGGTCACAACAGGCAGCGGTTTGGTTGGCTTCACGCGAATAACAGCAAGATCTGTTTTTGTATCGCGGCCCACAAGTTCCGCCTTCATCACGGTGCCGTCCTGCATGTGGATTTGAATGGATTCAGCTCCCTCAACCACATGATTGTTGGTCACCACCAATCCGGATGCATCAATGACAAAACCAGACCCCATGGAACTCACCGTGCGACCGCCGGGCTTTGCATTTTCACCCTGCTTCTTCTTGAAAAAATCATCGAAAAAGTCTTTAAACGGTGAGTCTTCCGGCATTTGTGGAGTGTCAGGCGCAACGGTTGACTCCTCACCGCCAGTGGCTCTGCTCTCAACGGATATTTCCACAACGGACGGCAACAACTTGTCCACCAGATCAGCCACATTTGGCAAAAGTTGGGCCTGCTGGGCATGGGCCAGATCTGGCCCGGTCACACCGTTTGGCGTGGTCAACAAAAGCGCTGAAAGTGCAACCGCACCGAAAAACCGAGTCACTGCAAACCGAGTCACTGCCTGTTGCCGTTTCATCGTCAAATCTCCTTCAAACTCAAATTAAACCCGAACCAGCCAAACCACAATCACACCAAATGCCAAAACAATTGTTCCCATCACACGCAACTGTTCGACCGGCAGGTCTTGCAACCTGCGCGTCATGTTTTGCATGTGGCGGGGAACCAAGGCGTAAGTGAGGCCCTCGATCACCAGTACAAGACCGAAGGCCATCAACAAACTGTCCGTCATTGCGGTGTGGTAGGAACTTGTGCACCAACTTTTTGCGTGCCGAAATACTTGAAGAACTCAGAGTTGGGATCAAGCACCAAGGTGGTGCCTTCTGCACCCAGACTTTTGCCATAGGCCTGCATTGATCGATAGAAAGCAAAGAACTCAGGGTCTTTTTGATACGCATCGGCGTAAACTTTGTTGCGGGTTGCGTCACCTTCACCACGCAACACTTCAGACTGTCGACGAGCTTCCGCCAGCTTCACTGTATAAGTGCGACTGGTTTCAGCGTTGCGCTGCGTCTTCGTGGCTTCACCCTTGGACCGGATATCTGCCGCCAAAGCGTTGCGTTCAGACTCCATGCGGGCATATGTCTGATCCAGAACGTTTGCACTCAAGTCGGTGCGGCGCACACGCACGTCCACAATCTCAAGCCCCAATTGATCAGCTTCCGGACGCAACTGATCACGTATCTCGCGCATCATGACGGCACGGTCTGATGACAAGGCTGCGTCAAATGAACGACGACCATAGGTCTGGCGCAAAGCCGAGTCCATACGGGCGGCCACGCGCGAACGGGCCTGCTCAAGATCGGCCCCCAGTGTTTCACGGAACTTGCGTGCATCCTTGATGCGCACCAGTGTCAGCGCATCGACATTGTAAACCTGCGATGCAATGTCCTGAACCGGACGGTCATTCATTTCCCATACCATGATGCGGTCTTCAATCGTGGTCACCGTGTCAGCGAATGGCAATTTGAAGTAAAGGCCAGGTTCCTCAACGATGCGGTTGATATCACCAAAACGCAGCACCAGCGCTTTCTGCTTTTCGTTGACAATAAAGTAGCTCAGGTAAAGCAACGCCAGAATTGCAGCAACGATCAAGCCCAGCAGATTTTTTGCGATTGTCATGTGGTTTGTCCTCAGTTCTGCTTCGTGTCGGCTGGGCGGTTTTGAAGTTGTGGCAGTGGCAGGTAGGGCACAACACCCGGCCCGTCTTTGCCGCTACCGATAATGATCTTGTTGGTGCGGCCAAGCACCAGTTCCATGGTTTCGAGGAACATGCGTTCGCGCGTCACGTCTTTTGCAATTTTGTATTGATCATAGATCGACACAAACCGCGCAGCCTCGCCTTGCGCGTCTGCAACCACAGACGCCTTGTATGCACTTGCATCTTCCACCAGCTTTGCCGCTTCACCTTCAGCCAGTCGCAGCTGCTGGTTTTTGTACTGTTCGGCCTCGTTGATCAAACGTTGCTGGTCTTGTCCTGCCCGCACCACTTCGGCAAAAGCATTGGCCACTTCAGCGGGTGGCTGCACATCGCCAAGGTTTACCGCTGTCACCAAAACACCGGCGTTGTACTCATTCAACAAGTTCTGCGTAATCGCCATCACATCAGCGGCAACCAGGTCTTTGCCGTTGGTCAACAGCGGTTGTGCCTTTGTTTGTCCAACCACTTCACGCATGGCACTCTGCGCAATATTGCGGATCACCTCTTCAGGGTCTGCGATGTTGTACAAGAAATTCTTCGGATCAGAAATCTGCCAGAACACCGAGAACGGAACACTGATGATGTTTTTGTCGCTGGTCAGCATGGTTGCTTCGTTGTTTTCGGCGCCAATATTGATTTGGCGCACCGAACCGACCTTGGGCTTTTCCATGCGCTCCATCGGCCATAGTGCAAAATGCAATCCGGGATCAGCATTGCGGTTCCATTTGCCAAGCCGCATGACCACGCCGCGCTCGTCAGGTTGCACTTGATAAACCGAATTGAATGCCACAAACACCAACGCCAACGCGATTGGAACCAGCCAACTGCTTCGACCGCCACCGCCAGGGATGGCGTTTTTCAGGGTGTCTTTGCCGCGCCGGATCAGTTCATCGAGATCGGGAGGAATATTGCTGCCGGGTCCACGATTGCCGCCGCCCCAATTGTTCTGGTTGCCCGGCTTTTTCGGTCCTTGGCCCCAGGGTCCCTGGCCACCACCTTCATCATCTTTATTCCACGGCATTCACTGGCATTCCTTGCATTAAGTGTTTTCGCAATCAGGATATAGGCAGCCGCTTGGCAAATGTCCAATGGCGGCGGCGATGTTACAGAGTTTTCATCTGATGCGGTCGAGTACCCGCATGGTGAAGGCAGCGGAGTCCTTTTCAGCCCTGTCGCATTCCTGACGTGCGGTTTCACGCCATGCCCTCATATCAAGCACCGGAGCCTTGACGTCACCCTCAACTTTCACATCCACCTCGGTCAAGTAGATGCGATCTGCCAAACCAAGGAAAGCCTGGTAAATTTCCCCGCCGCCAATCACACAGATTTCAGGCACATCGCCCGCAACCTTCAACGCCTCGGCAACGCTGGACGCGACTTCGGCACCTTCTGCTTGCCAACCCCGTTGCCGGGTAATCACGATATTTTGTCGCCCCGGAAGCGGCTTTCGTGGCAAACCATCCCACGTCTTTCGCCCCATGATGACGGGCTTGCCCCATGTGGTTTCCCTGAAGCGTTTCAAATCTGATGGAATATGCCATGGCAAGCCGCCATCAGCGCCAATCACGCCGTTTCTCGACTGCGCATAGACGAGGGAAATCATGTGCCGAAAACTCCGCCAAAAATTGCAAGCGAACTGAAGCCATTCCACGCCGCATGCACCACAATCGTGACCCACAATGAGCCAAAGCGCAGCAGCAGCCATCCCAGCAAGAGGCCCATCATGAAAATCAGAAACACAAACAGCCACGGCGCTGCGGAGCCATGCACGACCGCCCATGCAGCTGCCGTTAAAACGACAGTGCCGACGGACCCCAACCGGGTTGTGCGCAGTGCTGAAAACAAGGCGCCGCGAAAAATCAATTCCTCTAACAGCGGGCCTGCAAAAACAATTCCGGGTAACGCCAAAGCGAACAACCAGGGCTCGTCGGCCAGATCCGCCATGATTTTTTCAACCATCCCGGCCGAAGAATTGACATCATTCACGCCCCCCGATGTTGGCATATAGGTTTTGGGGTCAATGCCAAGAATGGCAAAAGTCAACATATTGATCAGGTAGAGCGCCAACAAAGCGCCTGCAACCGTCACCACCCAGCCACCAACTCCTAAGTTGAGCCGCTGCAACGGTAGGCCGCGTTCGCGCGTCGGGTTTGCCCAACCTGCCGACCACCATACGAAAACAGCTGCAATGCAGGCGCTGGGAAACATGCCGACAATAAATGCCTTTGACAGCTGCGTCACCACTGCTTCATCCATGGTCGCGAATTCAGCAAAACTTCCAAACATTGCCAGATAGACCACAAAAGCAACAGTGTTTTGCGCGAATACGACGAGAGCCACTTGCGCTACTGCAAACAACACAGCCCAAAGCCACCATTGCCCGCTCACTGCAGTATAGTTGAAACCACGCACTGCCGCTTTGAAATCGTCACCAAACATCAACATGATACCTAAACCGCAACCGGAGCCGAAATTGCCGGATCAGGCTGATAGCCAACAATCTCGAAGTCATCATATCTGAAATCTTCTATGTCATTCACCTGCCGTTTAATGACGAGCTGCGGCAAAGATTTCGGATCACGCGACAACTGCAAATCCGTTTGCTCCAGATGGTTCAAATACAAATGTGCATCTCCCAGCGTGTGCACAAAGTCCCCCACCTTCAAACCCGTAACCATTGCCACCATGTGAATCAGCAAGGCGTAAGATGCGATGTTGAACGGCACACCCAGAAATATGTCCGCCGAGCGTTGATAAAGCTGGCACGACAACTCCCCATTCGCCACATAAAACTGGAACAGGCAATGGCACGGCGGCAGTGCCATGTTGTCAACGTCAGATGGGTTCCACGCCGTCACCAGCAAACGCCGCGAGTCGGGCGACGTCTTGATCCGCGCAATCACATCGGCCAGTTGATCAATCGTTGTTCCATCCCGCGCTGGCCACGACCGCCATTGCGCCCCGTAAACCGGGCCAAGATCACCCGTCTCATTGGCCCACTCATCCCAGATCGTCACCTTGTTTTCATTCAGATAGGCAATGTTGGTTTCACCCCGGATGAACCACAGCAACTCATGAATGATCGATCGCAGGTGCAACTTCTTCGTCGTCACCAATGGAAAACCCTGGCGCAAGTCATAGCGCGACTGATGGCCGAATACGGAAAGCGTGCCGGTTCCCGTGCGGTCCTGCTTTTTGACGCCGTGGTCACGCACATGGCGCATGAGTTCGAGATATTGCTTCATGTCGGCCTTTTAACAGCCCAGCCCGATTCCCCAAAACAAAACGGCGGGCCCTGTGGACGCCGCCGTTTCACACCACTCAAAAACGCGGGTTAGCTGATCTTGTCCATCGTGCCCGTGTGTTCGGCGACCAGATAATACACCGTGACCCGGTGCTTGGTCTTGTCCGCCTTCATTTTTTCGCCCACGGCTTTCACAGCAGCTTCAGCTTTTGCGGCGTCCAAACCCAGTTTCTTGGCGCAAAACCCGTCGACAACGCGCTTGACTTCCTTCGGGTCTGTCACCGATACCCATTGCGAGTCCTTGCCTTTGAGTGCGATGCCGCAAAACTTTACAATTGTATCGACGGCGGCTGCGTTCACCTTTGAAGTGTAATTCGCAATGTCGACTGCATAATCGGCCATAATATTCCCCTCTACTTATAATGGTATCACAACAACCATTCCCCGATTGTACTCTGACTATAACAGCATTGCCGGGACTGGGAAGCCCAAAAACTTCATATTTGCCTGATTTTAAGCCTCTCACATGGCCCTTCCATTTTGCTCCCGCCTCTCCTATATCAGAGTTGTCCCGCCGCAAGGTGTGACTATGGTGATAAACAGCTATCGTAATAAGCCTTTAGGACCCGGGGGCAGTACCCGGCGCCTCCACCACAGCCGTTCGCTTGCGAACGGCTGCCAGCGCGACAGCGGTTTTCCTTAAAACCGCGAAAGCGCCAGCTAGCCTCGAACGGCTGTGATGGGGGCGAAACAGGATCGACTGAGGTGTAAAGGGTCGTCTTTTGCTCGTGATTGTACCGACGTTATCGGGCTATTTTATAGTTGCAAATGACAACTATGCTCCGGTTGCTCTCGCTGCGTAACGCAGTGCGAAATACTGGGAATTAAGCCCTTGCGTTTAGCGACGTAAGGC
>JAYUVC010000231.1:0-5337 GCA_043754325.1 Hyphomicrobiales bacterium | reverse complement strand
TTATGGCCAGAAAATTTCCGGTGAGGTTTTCATGCGGGGGAAGTCTGTCGATGTGTCAACCATTCCAAAAGCCATGGCCGCGGGTCTCGCTTATGCCACTGAAGACCGCAAAACCTATGGCCTCGTTTTGATTGATCACATCAAACACAATGTGACGCTGGCCAATCTCAAGGGTGTTGCCTCGCGCGGTGTTGTCGATGACGTCAAGGAATTGGGTGTTGCCAATAAATTCCGGAAAGACCTGGCCATCCGCTCCTCCGGGGTGTTTCAAACCACGGTCAATTTGTCGGGCGGCAACCAGCAGAAAGTCGTGTTGTCGAAATGGCTGTTCTCTGGCCCTGACGTTTTAATTCTGGATGAACCCACACGCGGCATTGATGTCGGTGCAAAATTTGAAATCTACGGCATCATCAACAAGCTCGCCGAAGAAGGCAAAGCCGTAGTTGTGATCTCGTCTGAAATGCCGGAACTGCTCGGCATATCTGACCGCATTTACGTGATGAATGAAGGCAAATTCGTCGGCGAAATGCCCGCCAAAGAAGCGTCGCAGGAAAAAATCATGCGCGCCATCATGAAATCCTGGGACAACAAATCATGACCGAGACCATTACAGCGGCCCCCTCCAACATCATGCGATTTATCAAAGCCAACATCCGCGACTACGCGCTGTTGCTGTCGCTGTTGGCGATCATGATTTTCTTTCAGTTCAATACGAACGGCACCCTGTTCAAGCCCGTGAACATGACCAACCTGATTTTACAAAACAGTTACATCGTCATCATGGCGTTGGGCATGTTGCTGGTGATTGTGGCGGGCCATATTGATTTGTCGGTGGGATCCGTCGCAGGTTTTGTCGGTGCCGTGGCTGCAGTGCTGATGGTGAATTACAAACTCGATATTTTCACTTCCGTTGTTCTGTGTCTGGCATTGGGCGCGGTCATCGGCGGAGCTCAAGGTTACTTCATCGCCTATCACAAAATTCCGGCCTTCATTGTCACACTCGCGGGCATGCTGATTTTCAAGGGTCTGGCGCTCACGGTTTTGGGTGGCGCGTCCGTTGGACCATTCCCGAAAACCTTCCAGCTGCTATCGTCCGGTTATGTGCCAGATATCTTCAACGTTACAGCTTTTGGTGCACCTTTCAATTTGTTGGCACTGTTGATTGGTGCCGTGGTCACAGCGACCATTATCTATTTCAACATCAAGGAACGCCGCAACCAGCTGGCACATGGTCTTGCTGAAGAACCTGATATCATTTTTCTGGGCCGCAACCTGCTCATCGCCGTGGCTTTCCTCGGCTTCTCGTTCCTGATGGCGCGTTACAAAGGTTTGCCTAATGTGCTGATCGTCATGTTCGCGCTGATCGCGCTCTTCGTGTTCATCACCACCCGCACCACATTTGGTCGCCGCATCTACGCCATGGGCGGCAATGAAAAGGCCACCAAGCTGTCAGGCATCAACACTGAGAAACTGACCTTCCTGATTTTTGTCGTCATGGGCGCACTCGCTGGCCTTGGCGGCCTGATCTTTGCGGCCCGCCTGAATGTGGCAACACCAAAAGCCGGTGCGGGCTTCGAACTCGAAGTCATCGCAGCCTGCTTCATCGGTGGAGCGGCAGTCACGGGTGGGGTTGGTAAAATTGTTGGTGCCGTCATCGGTGCCTTCATCATCGGCGTCATGAACAACGGCATGAGCATCATGGGCATCGGCATTGACTGGCAATTCGTAATCAAGGGTGCCGTGCTGATGCTGGCCGTGTTCCTTGATGTCTATTACAAAAACAAGGGATGACGCGACCAGATTCACAGTGGCGTCAAAACAGTGACCGCAGAAACCGGTGAAATCAATTCCGGATTTTCGGCAGTACCATCCCAAGCCACATGAAGTATGCGGGCTTCACCGATATTGGCGAGTAAACGTTTGTTGACGTAGTTTATTTTCGCCTGGGATTGCGCGGTGAGACTGCAGACACAAACGAACTTGACACTGCTCATGTCAAGAACCGGAAACTTTCCCGGTGCCACAGCATCTTCTGGCAACACCCGGTGTGGAACGCCATTCAACTGCAGCAATGCAGAAAGGGCAATTGTTGCGGCATGGTTCAGGTGACCCAGATTTGAAATCAGGACAACTGCCGCCTCCTCGGTGTCAGGCACTTCAACATCGGACCAGACATCATTGATGACCTCTGAAAATGTGGTGCTTAGTTCCTTGGTGCGTTCCCGCGTCAACACGCCCCGGTCCTGATCCACCCGGGCAAGAAGCAGGCTTGGAACGGCTACTTTTTCAAGATAATCTTGCAAGCGGTTTTCATCCAGATAATCCTGCGCTGATTCTGCGGCTTCCATGGCGTCGCCTGCCAATATGCGCTGGTAGAACGCGTCTTCCGGACTGAGCACAGGCTCACTGCCGAACATCACCTCCAGGAATTTCATGGATTCAATGTGGCGTCCGATCACCATCAAACCAATGGTGATGGGTGTCGACAGTATTAGTCCCACAGGGCCCCAGATCACCGCCCAGAAGGCTGCGGAAATGACAATGGCGGTTGATGACACGCCGGTCATCCTGCCCAGGAATATCGGCTCCAGAATGTGCCCTGCGCTGATCTCGGCAACGATCACGACAGCGGCAACCGCCAGCGGCAACATCCAGCCATCGCCAACCGCGAGTGCGATGATCATCGGAAAGACTGATGCCAGAAAGGTGCCGATGAACGGGACAAAACGCAGAATCGTCGTGAGAAGTCCCCACAGGAATGCGGCGGGCACACCGAGCAGAAACAACGCTATTCCGATAAATGCTCCGGTTGAGGCATTGATGGCCAGCAGACCGGTGAACAGTCGGCTCAAGCGTTTCCCGGCTTCGTCCAAGGCCACTGTGGTTCGGTGAATGTCACCGGTACCGGCAAGCCGGATGATCCTGTTGCGCAAGTCTTCACGGTTAAACAGCATGAAGGTCAGCATCAGAATGACAATGCCCAACTGCACAAGCGGGTGAGCCACCATCGAAATTACGCTGATGACTGGAGCGAAAGGCCCAAAGCGGCTGTCCTTTATTTCCACAGGTATGGGCTTTGGGGCAATCGCTGCGGTGGCCGAGCCGGGGTTGCTCTCGATCTCATCCTGCAATTCCTGCAGAACGTTCGCGGCCTTGTCCATTGCTTCACTGCTGCCCATGGCAAGTTTGAGGCTGCGCGCCTTTTCTTTGAGATTGCTCTGGTAAACCGGCAGATCCGCAGCAAGATTTGTGACTGTGCGCCCAACCAGATATGTCGTTCCCGCCAACACCAAAAGACTGACACATACGACGCCTATGATGGCCACGGGTTTTGGAACCCTGATCGTTTGCAGTCCGCGCACCACCGGTGTGAGCAGGATTGACAGCACAATCGCGAGGACTACCGGGATCAGAATGTCCTGTCCGAAATACAGCACAACGCAGATCCCAACAAAAATGATGACTTGATTGGCAAGGCCTTCACTGACCCCCTGTCGCAACAGATGTGTCGATGGGCTACGGAAATCCAAGGGGTTCATGCGAAAAACTGTTTGAAATGCCGAAATAGGCGTTGAACTTCTCCTTGAACGCCAAACCAAGCCGAAAGTTCCAAATTGAGCGGCAAAACCCCATTGCCCAACCTTCAAAACAGTGTCATTCTGACTGACATACTCAGCCAGAAGCCGGGCCCGCCGGACGTTATGGGAGTTTATGGGGCGATGCATTGTGCCGCCCCTTTTGGAGGACGCCAGATGACGAAAACAAAATCCCAACTGTCGACGCTGGAAACGCTGCGCATGGCCAGCCTCTCCCGTCGCACAGTCATGAAGTCTGCCGTCGCCTTGGGCGCGGTGGGCTTTACCACGCCAATCGTGACGCAAAACGCGCTGTCATCATCAGGTGAGCTGAACCTGTTGATGTGGTCGGATGAATTCCCCGGTGACGTGGTTCCGAATTTTGAAAAAGCATCCGGAATCAAGGTCAACCAGACGCCATTTTCACAGAACGAAGAGCAGATCAACAAGCTGCAAGCCACCAGCGGCGAAGGCTTCGACCTTTGTCAGCCAACAGTGAACCGCGCGCCCCAGTTCAAGGACCTTGCCGTTACGGCAGCTTGGGACATGGGCAAGTTGAAGAACGTCGGCAATGTTCTTCCAGCCATGCTGGCGTCGTCGAAAAACCTGTGGGAGTGGGATGGTGGTGTTCATCACATGCCGCATTGCTGGGGTTCGGAAGCCATTTCCTACCGCACCGACCTCTACAAGGGCGATGTGGCCCAGTTGAGCTATGGCTCGCTCTGGGATGAAAGCGTCAAGGGTCACACCCAAGGCCGCGGCCATTCCTTCCTCTTGGGCATTGGCCTGTGGTGGGATGCGAGCGGAAAGATGGCGTCCAACCGCATGTTGGACGGCTACAAGGACGAAGAATCCTTCAAGAAGGTTTGGGACCCGATCCTCAAGTTCGCGATCGAGAACAAGGCCTTCGTCAAGCAGTTCTGGGACTCGGCTGACAACACCAAGTCCGGCTTGATGGAAAATGACGTGTGGATTGGCCAGACCTGGGACGGCCCACCGCTGTCGCTGAAGGCAGATGGCAAGCCTGTCAACTACACCGCCCCAAAAGAAGGTGCTATTGTCTGGATGGACGGCATTTCCATTTTGAAGGCCGCCAAGAACACCGAACAGGCCTATGCCTTCATGGACTACCTGTTGACACCGGAAGTCTCAGGCATGGTGGCTGTGGGGTCAAACTATAATCCGATCATTACCGGAGCCGACGTCCACACGTCAGAAAAGTTCAAGAAGAACTTCCAGGAAGCTTACCCCGGCGATGCCTTGAAGAACCTCTGGCCATGGCCAGCAGAACCATCATGGTATGCTGAAATCCGCAGCCAGTACACGGACAAGTTCAAGGCTGCCTGATCAACAGGCAATTGAACAGAGTTGCAGCAGCCCCGTTCCGGCGGGGCTGCTTTTTTATGCTGTTCGCACTTGCACTCGCTGGCCTTTCGGGTGACAAGTGCTGTCAAGGCAACACGGGGTAAGCGGATATGAGTGCAGGCGTTGAGCTTGATGGCGTGACGGTGCGGTTTGGCAACTTCACGGCCGTGAACAATGCCAATCTGGACATCAAGGGCGGCGAGTTCTTTTCTTTCCTGGGACCATCCGGTTGCGGCAAGACCACGATCCTCCGCACGGTATCAGGTTTTCTTGATCCCTCAGCAGGCAGTGTCCGCATTGGTGGGCAGGACATGGTGGGCATTGGGCCCAACAAGCGTCCGACGGCGTTGATTTTCCAGAACCTCGCGCTGTTTCCCCTGATGCCGATCTGGGAAAA
>JAYUVC010000230.1:0-3903 GCA_043754325.1 Hyphomicrobiales bacterium | reverse complement strand
CAATTGCTGAAATATTCAAGTGCATTTTTATAGCCGTGAGTCGGTTACTGTGTCAGCTTGCATTCTTGACCGCAGCGGCGACACGATATATGAATTTGCATGTAATTTATGCGGCAAGCAAGAGATGGACACCCCATGGCAGAACGTTCATTTGCGCGGGAAGTTGAAGACCTTCGGTTGGGCGATGGTGACGAGTTTCGTGGCGAGGGCATTCTGGCCATCACCAAGGCGCTGTTGCAATCAGGCGTGGCCTATGTCGGGGGCTATCAGGGTTCGCCGATTTCGCATTTGATGGATGTGCTGGCGGATGCGTCTGATTACATGGCGGAACTTGGTGTGCATTTTGAAACTTCTGCGTCTGAGGCGACGGCGGCGGCCATGCTGTCTGCCTCGGTCATGTATCCCATTCGCGGTGCGGTGACGTGGAAGTCTACGGCGGGTACCAATGTTGCGAGTGATGCGTTGTCGAACCTCGCGTCGGGTGGTGTGAATGGTGGGGCCGTCATCATCATTGGTGAAGACTATGGCGAAGGTTCTTCCATCATGCAGGAGCGCAGTCATGCCTTTGCGATGAAGTCGCAGATCTGGCTGATGGACCCGCGGCCGGATTTGCCGACCATGGTGCGCATGGTGGAAAAGTCATTCGAGTTGTCGGAAGTTTCGAATACGCCTGTCATGGTTGAAGTGCGGATTCGGGCTTGCCATGTGCATGGGCGGTTCAAAACCAAGGATAATGTGAAGCCCGGTTATACGTTGAAACAGGCGCTGGAAAATCCGGTGCGTGATGTGAACCGGATTGTGTTGCCGCCTGCATCCTTTGCGCATGAGAAACAGAAGATTGAAAAGCGCTGGCCAGCGGCGGTGCAGTTCATCAAGGACAACAAGCTGAATGAAGTGTTTGGCCCGGCGGGTGAAGATGTTGGCATCATCGTGCAGGGTGGCATGTACAATGGAGTCATTCGCGGCCTGCAACAATTGGGGCTTTCAGATTCTTACGGCGACAGCAAGATTCCGCTTTATGTGATGAATGTTGCCTACCCGATGATTGATGAAGAGGTCGTGAGTTTCTGCGCGGGCAAGCGGGCTGTGGTTGTTGTCGAGGAGGGGCAACCGGAATTTGTTGAGCAGGCGCTCAATACACTGCTGCGGCGGCGGGATTTGCAGACGCGGATCAGTGGCAAGGATGTGTTTCCGCTGGCTGGCGAATATACAGCACAGGTGATGCAAAAGGCATTGCTGGGGTTCTTTGAAACGCATGCGCCGCGTTTGCTGGGTAATCGCCCGCCCCTGCCCGATCCATCACCGGTTCTGAATTCAAAGGAAGTGCAGGCTTTGGCAACGGTGGTTCCGCCGCGTCCACCGGGGTTTTGCACGGGGTGCCCGGAGCGGCCGATCTTTGCGGCGATGAAGCTGGTGGAACAGGAACTGGGCACGCATCATGTGTCGGCGGATATTGGCTGTCATCTGTTTTCGATTTTGCCGCCTTTCAATATTGGCGCGACAACCATGGGCTACGGCCTTGGTCCCGCAGCGGCATCCGCCTTCAATGTGAAATCAGACAAGCGGGTGATCTCCGTGATGGGGGATGGCGGGTTCTGGCATAATGGACTTGCGTCATCAGTTGGCAATGCCGTGTTCAACAAGCATGATGGCGTGATGTTGATTGTTGACAATTACTACTCGGCGGCCACCGGCGGGCAGGACATCATGTCATCTCGCGCCGACAACAAGAAGCGACAGACCAATAATTCCATCGTGAACGCGGTGAAGGGCATCGGCGCCACATGGGTTCGGCAGATTGACCGGACTTATGATGTCGCGAAGATGCGTGACACATTGCGAGAAGCATTGACGACGAAAGAGCCGGGTCCAAAAATCATCGTGGCGTCGTCGGAATGCATGTTGAACAAGCAGCGCCGCGTGAAACCGTTGATGGACAAGGCGGAGAATGATGGGAACCGCGTTGTGCGCCAGCGCTTTGGTGTGGATGAAGATATCTGCACGGGGGACCATGCCTGTATTCGCTTGTCGGGCTGTCCGTCGCTCTCCGTAAAGCACACGGCCGATCCTTTGCGCGATGATTCGGTTGCCAGCATTGACCAGTCTTGTGTGGCCTGTGGCAATTGCGGCGATGTGGCGGATGCTGCGGTGCTGTGCCCGTCGTTTTATCGCGCCGATGTCATTCGCAATGCGGGGGCTTGGGACCGCTTCAAGATGAATCTGCGGCGCACCGTCATTTCATTCCTGCAACGCCGTCGTGAAAGCCGCCGTGTGTTGTTTGACAGAATGTCCACATGATTTACGAGAAACCACTGAGCGTCGCCATCATGGCCATGGGTGGTCAGGGTGGTGGGGTGCTTTCGGATTGGATTGTGGCGGTTGCGGAAGCCAATGGCTGGTATGCGCAATCGACTTCAGTACCCGGTGTTGCACAGCGGACGGGGGCTACTCTCTATTACATCGAAATGTTGCCGCCGCGTGGGGACGTTGCACCCGTTCTCGCGCTCATGCCAACGCCGGGTGATGTCGATGTGGTGATCGCGGCCGAATTGATGGAGGCAGGGCGGTCGATTTTGCGGGGGCTTGCGACGCCGGACAAGACGGTTCTGATTACCTCCACGCACCGTGCCTATGCGGTTTCTGAGAAGGAAAAACCGGGTGAGGCGATTGGTGATCCGCGTGCTGTGAATGCGGCGGCGGATGTGGCGGCCGAGCGGATCATTTCATTCGACATGGAAGAGGTTGCGCGGGTCAATGGCACTGTGGTGTCGTCGCCGATTTTCGGGGCACTTGCAGGTGCCGGTGTATTGCCGTTTGCGCGTGCATCGTTCGAGCGGGTGATCGCGGAAGGTGGCAAAGGAGTTGCTGCTTCGCTCAAAGGTTTCGCTGCGGGCTTTGCCTTGGCGTCGGTCAATGAATTGCCCGACGCGCGCATCCAGCGGGAACATGCGCCTGCGGTGTTACCGGATACTTTAGGATCGGTTGAACTTGATGCTCTGCTCGCGCGGTTGCGGACGTTACCACTGTCGGCACATGCTCTGGCACTGGCTGGAGTGAAGCGTGTTGTTGATTTTCAGGATGTTGCTTATGGGCATGAATATTTTGATGTACTTGAAACACTGAAAGCACTGGACGACGACTCTGGTGGGGCCACGCGCGGCTACGCATTTACTGTTGCCGCCGCGAAGTATCTCGCCAATGCCATGGCCTATGATGATGTGATTGGTGTGGCCGATCTGAAAACACGATCATCGCGGTTTACGCGCATTGCCAGGGAGATGAAGGCAACGGGAGACGAGCCGATTTATTTCACCGAATTCATGCATCCCCGTGCTGAGGAACTTGTGAGCCTGTTGCCCCGGCGATTTGGAGCTTGTGTTGCCATGCGGCCGGTGTGGATGTCGCGCATTGACCGGGTATTCAATCGAGGTCGGCACGTGCAGACGGCGAAATTTGGTGGTTTTCTGCAGCTCTATACTTTGTCGGGGCTACGCCGCTTCCGCCGCTCTTTGTTGCGGCATACAAATGAAACAGCGCATATCCAGACATGGCTTTCACTCGCAACCGAGAACCTTGCAAGAAACTACGATCTGGCACGTGGCATCATCGCGACACGCCGGTTGATCAAGGGCTATTCCGACACCCATGCACGCGGCATTTCGAAGTTTGATCGCGTACTCTCGGCAGTGCCTCTGCTTGTCGCGCGTCATGATGCGGGTGAATGGATGGACCGCTTGATATCAGCAGCATTGAAGGATGAAGATGGTGCGATGCTGGATGGCGCATTGAAGACGCTTAGATCGTTGTGACATTGAAGTTCCCTCATCCGTCTCGCGCTGACGCGCGATCCACCTTCTCCCGCAAGCGGGAGAAGTGAAGATTCTTCACCTCTCCCGCTTGCGG
>JAYUVC010000229.1:0-5683 GCA_043754325.1 Hyphomicrobiales bacterium | reverse complement strand
ATAATATTCTCGGCGGCACCTGTGTCGATGAAATGCAGTTTGGCGAAATCACACTCCGCCATATACCCGCTCGTCTGAAAAGCAATGAACTGGAAATTGCAGGCCACCTGCACCCCGGTGCGGCGATTGCACAACGCGGCCAGCTCATTCGCACCAAATGTTTTGCCGCCGACCACCGCCGCATCATACTTCCGGCTTTTGGCAGTTATACGGGCGCACTCAACGTACTGTCAGGCGCTTACGCCGGACTGTTTGACGAAACCAAAGCCCAAGCCTGGATGATTGGAAAGACAGCTATGCATTGCTTTCCTTGGAAACGGCTGGGGTAAGTTAAGACGCGTCTGGCGAGTCTGCTTTCCATGCAGGATCCGTGACAGCGACAATATTTGCCGCATCCGGTGCCGATGCAGGAGTCCAGCTGCGCAGGCGTTCTTCTGTGTTTTGAAGTTCGGCTGTCGACAAGGTTTTGGCCAATACACCAGCCCGCTTGTTGGCATCAGCATCGGCTTGTTTGGCGGCGATCGAGTACCAGAATAGCGCTTCCTTCGGATTGACCTTGGTGCCGAGACCGCGTTCAAGCAATACGGCGAGGTTGAATTGGCTGTCTTTCAGACCATGCGCTGCACCCAGTGAGAACCACTTGAAGGCACGGGCGTAGTCAGGTTTTTTCTGGTCACTGCTGGCCGACAACACGGCAGCATTGTGCATGGCTTTGACGTTGCCGAGTGAGGCCGAGCGTTCATACCAGCCCAAGGCGGCGTTCATGTCACGCGCCACACCCTTGCCACGCTCATACAGCGTGCCCAAACGATATTGCCCTGGCGCATTGCCCGCAGCAGCAGATTTTCCATACCAATAGGCGGCTTTGGCGAAATCCTGCTTTACGCCATTCTCACCATTGAGATAGCGTGTAGCAATCACAAACTGCGCATCGGCATTGCCCATGGCGGCAGCTTCGCGCAGTTGCAGCGATCCCGTGGCGGCAGGTGCCATACTTTCATCTTCAGCAGAAACCTTGCCCGAAACAATGGACGACAAGGCGTCAGCAGATGGTTCCGACAATGCGCCTGTCAGCAATGGATCAGACCCTTCCGGCATCAGCATGCTTTCAAGTTCGGCTGGTTTTGCCTGTGGTGGTTTTGCTTTTGAAGCATCCGGCGCTGCGGGAGTTACGGCTTCTGGCTGAGCGGCAGGTGCAGCGGGGGCAAGTTGTTGTTCAATGGCAGCAGGCTGTGCAGGGACAGTGGCTTTCTTCGCCTGACCCAGCATGTTGAACGTGAAGACTGATACAGCAGCAAGCAGCGCAATGCCCATGATGATATATTTGCGCTTGCGGTTCTCATTGTTATTGGCGGCCTTCAACCCTGGAGGCTGCTTCAGCTCGCCTGTCAACGGAATGGCAGGAGCTGACTCCTTTGCCGTTTTCTTGCCTCTCTGGAGAAAGCCACCCAGCAGCTTTTTAGACTTTTGTTCGCTCGAACGTGCAGCACCCGGAGACAGGCCTGTCAACGCGCTCTTTGGCTGCATGGAAGCTTGCGCAGCGCGGCGTGCAGCTGCGATAAAGTCGTCAGCTCCACCAACTGCTGGTTCCAGTGGCGAAGCACCAAGGCCACGCGATTGCTGCATGACCGTATCAAAAGGATTGGAGACCGGAGCTTCGGGCTGTACTTGCAGCGGGTCAACAGCAGCTGTTGTCAATTCCGCAAAGGGATTGCTGTCCTCTACAACAGTTTCAGCCGGTTGCGCCCAGTCCTGCGCAGGTTCTGCGCTTTCGACAAAGGCCATGGGCGCAGCGGGTGCAGCTTGTTCGGCAACAGGCAGAGCGACGGCTTGCGCAACGCGCTGGCCAATCGTTGCGGTTTCAAGTTCTGCAAGTTTGGTAACAATTTGCTCAAGTGTTTCGTGAACAGCTTCTAGCGTTTCCTGATTGCGTCCCTCGGCATGTTCCGAGGCTTGCCGAACGGCTTGCAAGCCATCATGCAAGGCCTGGATTTCCGGAGCGCCTGAAAGTGAGATGGGAGCAGGTACGGACGACATCACCTGCTGGGCCACGCGGTTGGCGGCATTGTCCGCCACTTCCTGCGTCCAGTTGCGCTGCTGCTCCATGCTGTCAAACAGCTGGTTGACGGCGCGCTCAATGGTTTCGAGCGAACCCAATTGCGCTTCGGTACGGCCAACGCGTGTCGCGATATCGTTCAGGCGTTCTTCGACTTCCTGGCCATGGGCACCGCTGCGATCCGCAACGGCTTCCGTAAGTTTATAATCAAGCTCCGCCATTCGGCGTTCGAGTTCATTGACCTGCGGTGAGTTGCGCTGCTGTTCCATGCGCTGGGTAATGTCGAGAATGCGGCGGTCCATCTCCGCCAGTGGCCGCATGTCAGGGCCTTGCGCCACACGGGTGGAAAGTTGTTCGACAGCCGCACGCAGCGCCATCACATCGCCGCCATTGGCTTGTGCAGCATGGGCTTCATCAATGCGGGCATTGAGGCGTTCAACTTCACCACGCAGACGCTGCATTTCAGCGGGTCCTGCACCATTGCCCGTTAACGAGGCCTGCGCTTCTTTGACCAGACCGACAATGCGGCCTTCAATGGCGCGGAGTTCCTGTTGCGAAGTTTGCACGGCTTGGGTTTGCGCGCGCGAGGCAAGGCTTTCGGCAGTTTCGCGCACGGTGTCAATGCGGTTGGCAAGTTCCGTGAGCTCGGTTTTCAACAGGTCAGGCAGCGTATTGCGAGAGGAGCTGGTTTCGGAGCGCTCCACACGTTGCGCCAGATCTGCCAGTCGCGTCTCAAGCTGCGTGAAAGCCGGTGTCTGCTTGCTGACGGAGTCTTGTGGTGCCGTTGCCGCCTTTTGCGACAGGGAGGACATCCGGTCATGCAGCGATTTGAAATTGTCGCGCGTTCGCTTCTCCGAGCTTTCCATGTGCTCGACAATATTGCGAACGGCTTTTTCCAAAGCGATATAGCCCGGGCTTTCTTCCGGACGCGTTTCGCGCTTGCTGGCTTGCGTGATCTGACGACCAAGAACGGACAGGCGGTCATTGACAGCCGTAAAGGCCTCAACCGTCTGCCGCTCGTTGCTGTCCACACGGTTCAGGATTTTGTGCAGTGCTTCGTTGTCAGGCGCAAGCCGCTGTTCGATCGGAGCTGCAACGCGTTGTGCAGTTTCGGAATCCCGGCGCGACAGGCGCGACAGTTGCTCGGCAATATCTTCCAACCGGCTGGCTGTACGTTCCAGCGCATGGCTCGGCGCTTGCGACGAGCGTGCGTAAGGGTCAGGCCGGGTGTCTGGAATATTTTCATCGGCGGTTTCAAGAATCTTGCTGTTCAGCCATTCTCCAAGCGTCATGCCGGAACGACGCGCCGCGACCTTTGCTGCTTCGCGCACATCAGGCTCAATGCCTTTGACACTCCAGGGTACACCAGGCTTCATAACGCTAACTCCTCAGGCCCCTTTGGCGCCCACTAAAACCAATAGGTCGCATTGCATTCGAAGGCAGTGCCGACACAATTCCGTGGCCTGAAAGTTAACGTTTTTGGTAAATATTCAGTTAAGGTGTTGATCTATTACTGATATCAATTGCTTCCCCCGTTTGGAGAAACCGTCCCTTGTCGCATTTTGCCTTCGCACATTCGCCGCTCGACCGCCTGTCGCAGATCAGAACCGACTCGTTACAGGTGGAGAAATACAGGAAAAGCGATGACGCAAAATTTATCTGGGTTCACGGTGATGCCGTGCAGTTTGTCGGTGAAAAACTGGATGTCTCACGCCCACTTTCTTTTTCGCCCGCGATATTTTTAGGGATAGATGACAAGGCTGTGCCTTGGTTTGCCGTTGCGGCACAGTCGAGTGATTCGCTGAAACTCATTCGCGGTGTGATGATTGAGGGGCTGTTGCCGAAGGAGGAGTTATCCATTCTCGCGCAAGCCAGAAGCCTCATCTACTGGCACGAAACGCACGGCTTTTGCGCTAAATGTGGCGCTGCTTCGGTTATGCAGGACGCAGGCTATCGTCGCCATTGTAACGTCTGCGGAGCCGACCATTTCCCGCGTACCGACCCTGTGGTGATCATGGCTCTCTGTCGGGGAAATCGCACCCTGCTGGGCCGCCAAAAATCCTGGCCCGAAGGCATGTACTCGACATTGGCTGGTTTCATGGAACCCGGAGAAACCATGGAAGCTGCCGTGCGACGTGAAGTGAAAGAGGAGGTTGGGATCACGGTCGGGAAGGTCGACTATGTGGCGTGTCAGCCGTGGCCCTTTCCATCGAGCCTTATGATCGGCATGATCGGCGAGGCTGAGGATGAAGTTTTGAAAATCGACGAAAGCGAGATTGAAACAGCACGTTGGTTCGAGGCGGACGAGATCCGGACGATGCTGGATCGCACCCATTCGCAGGGGCTACACGCCTCAAGGCCCGATGCGATTGCCTGGCATTTGGTGAAGGCGGCTTTGGGGAGGATTGGGGGTTGAAGAAGTTTTGTCGGCCTCATCCGTCGCGCTGCGCTCGCCACCTTCTCCCGCAAGCGGGAGAGGACGCGAAGCGCAGCGGAGCAGGTGAGGGATGTGATCACTCTCTCACCCGCTTCTCCGCAATCTTAGCGCGATAAGCACTCGCCGGATAAGTCCCCAGCACCCGTACATAGGACGTAAAAAACCCCAATTCTTCCATCGCCAATTTGACATTTGTATCATCGGGATGGCCTTCAATATCAGCGTAGAACTGCGTGGCGGAGAACTGCCCTTCCAGCTGGTATGACTCAAGCTTCGTTATGTTAACGCCATTGGTAGCAAAGCCGCCCATCGCCTTGTATAACGCGGCGGGAACGTTCCGTACACGGAAGACAAAACTGCTGATGATCTTTTGCTTGCCCGCCACAATGGGCTTCGGCTTCTTCGACAAAATCACAAAGCGCGTGGTGTTGTGCTCTTCATCCTCGATATTTTTGGCCAGAATTTTCAGGCCATAGGTTTCAGCTGCCAATTTGGTGGCGATGGCGGCTTGACTCACAATGCGTGACTCCGACAATTCCCGCGCCGCTCCTGCGGTATCAGCGGCAACGACAGGCTTCAGCTTGTGCTCCCGAATAAATTTCCGGCATTGCCCAAGAGCATGCACGTGGCTGTGCACTTCCTTGATGTCAGCAAGCTTCGCGCCCGGCACCGCCAGAAGATGAAACTCAATCCGCAGAAAATGTTCGCCGACGATGCTCAAGTGTGAGCCCGGCAGCAGATGATGCACATCAGCCACACGGCCTGCCGTAGTGTTTTCAATGGCGATCATGGCCAGCGCCGCCTTGCCACTTTCAACCGCTTGAAACGCGTCTTCAAAGGTAGGGCAGGGCATCGGCTCATGGTCAGGTGCGGCTTGCAAACACGCGATATGGGAATTGGCCCCGGGTTCACCTTGGTAGGAAATTTTCGGTTTGGCAGTCATGAATTTAGAGGTCTTTCAGCAGGCGGCGGGCGGTTTCAAGGTCGTGGGGCGTATCCACACCCAATGGATTTGAGTCAACCTGCACCACAGCGATCTTCATGCCATTATCGAGCGCGCGCATCTGTTCGAGCGAACGCTCTTTTTCACGCACGGATTGCGGCAATTTCACGAAAGCTTCTAAAGACGTTCGCTTGTAGGCGTAGATGCCAATGTGATGCCAATGCGGAGCCGGGTGATCATCCGTCAA
>JAYUVC010000228.1:0-7318 GCA_043754325.1 Hyphomicrobiales bacterium | reverse complement strand
GCGGGAATCCAGACTTTCAACAAGCGAGATCGTGGAAAGTCTGGATTCCCGCGTTCGCGGGAATGACGAAAATTTGGGATGCAATTCAAACAAATCCGGAACCGCACTAAAGGTCGGGGACAGCTTGCGAGAAAGAGCAAGCAGTCCCCTCATTACTTCAGTCCTGCAATAATCCCCGGCAGTTTCGCCTCAAGGTCCTTGCCGGGGCATGCGGTTATGGCTTTGTCCTTGTGCATCAAGATGGCGGATGTCTTGATGTTGTATTTTTCCATCAACCATTGCAGCACGGTTTTAAGTGATGTGGCTTCGGCCTCTGTCAGCTGTTCCTCGTCAAAGTTTCCTTCGACAACCACCTGGATATAGCCTGAAGGATCATAGCCTGTGTTGGTGTCGCCTACGGCGTTGATGTCCCGGCCTTCTGCCACCTGGCCATCGGCGGCGATGTAGAAGTGGTAGGGAACATCGGGCCAGGCGGGTTTCATGCGACCGTCGACGAGTTTCTCGCTGGCCTGCGAAAAGCGTTGCAGACCTTTCATTTTCGCTGTGAGAGTGGTTTTAGGTTTGATCGCCGAAGCGGTGTGGTGGACCAGAATGGCCACGGGCTTTTGCGGTGTCATTTTCAACGATGGTGCCTTGGCCTGCCAGGCATCACGAGACAACAAGACAGGCGGTTCGGCTGCCAGAACTGGCGATGCTGAGAACACGAGAAATGCAAGGAGCAGCTTATTGCAGCTGTTTGGCATAGGCATCGCCGAAATAGTTTTGCACATCAGCGGCAAGGCTGATCGCTGAACCGCGTGAGTCAGCTGCGATGACAACGGCGTAAAGTCCGGGTGTCAGTTGACCGTAATTGTCTGTGTTGATCATTTGCGCGTTGAAGCCCTGGGCGCGGGCGGCTTTCAATTTGGCTCTGGCTTTCGAGGTTTCAGCCTGGGGATAGGAACCAACGATCACACCCCAACGCAGACTGCCGGGAGACTGTTGTTGTTCAGGCTGAACTCGCGGCCTTGGCTTGACGCGGACTACGGGCGGAGCAGAATCGTCCTGGGGCTGAACCATGGCCTGTTGTTTGTTTTTTTCTTTCGCAGAACGCGAAGCAAGATCGCGCAATTCTGCGGCGCGCGTTGCGGCGAGGTCGGCATAAAATGTTCCGGCATAGCGCTTTGCCACCATCTCAAACGGGGCAGGGGAATTCTGGTCCTTGACGGCTTCCCAAGCCTGGCGGGCTTCATCGGTATTGTTTGATTTGGCGCCAGCTTCGGGGGCAATAACTTTGGGCGGCACGTAGATCGCAGGTTGTTGCACCACTGGTTGGTTGCCTGCAGGTGACAATGAAAAATCAGCGGAGAGATCGTCATAATAAGCGGGGCGCTGGTCATGGCCTACGGATTTTCCCAATTGCTCTACCTCGTCGCGCACGGAAGCCGCAAGATCGCGCAGCTTCACACCGGGGTCAACCAGACGGGACAGCAGCACGCGGGTATAGACTGAGGTGCCGGATTGATCGCTGTCGTTCAGGCGGTCCAGTGCCGATTGGCCTGCACCTGCTGAGTACATGATAAAAGTGCCTTTCGCCGTGGCGACATTGGCCAAACCACGGGTGCCGCCGATGGAGCGTTTGCCCCCCGTGGCAAAGGGATTGTCGCGGCAGGCATCGATAATCAGGATAGTGGCACCGGCACCTTTTGCGGTGATGGTATCGACAAGGGTCAGCAAGCGCAGGGATTCCGACTTTAACAATTCGGCATTGCCGTCTCCGGGGGCTGGCACGTCGGCTGGCAGCAGGTAGTTGTCGTTCTCAATCTGGACGCCGTGTCCGGAATAGTGCACCAGTACGGTGTCACCGGGTTCGATTGAGGAATAGAGCTTTGACAGGGCGAGATTCAGTCCGCGCCGGTCCATGTCAAGGGCAGTGGTTACCTGAAAGCCCAGGCCTGACAAGGCTTTGCCAATCGCTTCAGCGTCGCCTATGGCTTTTTCAAGTTTTGGCACTTCCCTGTAATTGTTGATACCGATGACGAGGGCAAGTTTGCTGGCGGCTTCTGCTGGACAGGCAAATGCTGTCAAAAGCAGGATGGTCGCAAAAACGGCGCGGCGCATGGTGAACCCTCAAGGACGGTTGATGATTTCAACGCGGCGGTTGGCAGCAGCTTCACCATCGTTCAAATCTTTCAAGGCACTTTCACCAAAGCCGATGGCTTTCAGGCGTGCGGGATCAATGTCGTGGCGGCTCACCAGATATTCAACCACCGAGTTGGCGCGGCGCTGCGAGAGTTCGAGATTATAGTCGTCAGAACCTTTGGCATCGGAATGGCCATTGATGAGAAAGCGCGAGCTGTAGAGGTTGCCGCTTTTCAGCGCCGTAGCCAGCGTGTCGAGGGTTGAAAACGAATTTTGGTCAATGTTGGCGGAATCAAAACCAAAGTTGATCGCAAAATCAAGGTGCGGGAGTTGGGCTTTTTCGGTGATCTGCATAATCTTCTTGCGCTCCACCACACCAATGGAGCGGCTGAGGACTGCGTCAAGCTCCTCTTTGTCTTGCCCCGCGGGAACCGCTTTGAGGCTTCGCGTGAGTTTTTTGGGTTTCAGCGCCTGCTCAATTTCATCGGCGGTCATTTGCTCTTGCGCAGAAGCAACGCCGATGGGTGCCGCGGCCAGTATCGACCCCAGCAAAAGAGCGGAAAAGGTTTTGGAAAATGTCATGGCGCTAATCTCCGTCAGTGTCAGCAAATTCGTTCCCGTGAAAGACCAGAAGTTAGTCCAGCATCAGGGTGGTGTCGAGAGCCACAACCTGCCGGACGTTCGTCCGATGTTGGCCATGGAATTTCGTGCTTCCGGTTCTATAGTAGTATTTCTGAACGGGAGTTGAACATGAGAATCGAGCATATTTCCATTGGCCGCAATCCACCCAAAGAGGTGAATGTGATTGTCGAAGTTCCTGTGGGTGGCGAACCCATAAAATATGAGATGGACAAAAAGGCGGGCACGCTGGTGGTTGACCGGTTTCTTTATACCTCCATGCGTTATCCCGGAAATTACGGATTTGTGCCTCATACATTGTCGGACGACGGCGACCCCATAGACGTGCTCATTGCCAACCAGCGCAGCATTGTGCCGGGAGCAGTCATTGCCGTTCGGCCCGTGGGTGTTCTCAAAATGCAGGATGAGGCGGGGGGCGACGAAAAAATAATTGCTGTGCCCGTCACCCGCCTGACGCGGCGCTATGAAAACGTGTTGGACTATAAGGATCTGCCGGAAATCACCTTGCAGCAAATTGAACATTTCTTCGCCCATTACAAGGATTTGGAGGGCGGCAAGTGGGTGAAAGTCCTGGGCTGGGGTGATGCTGCGGAGGCTGAACAAATGATTCTTGATGCAATCGCTCGGGCACCAAAATAATGGCACTTTCATTTTTCAAGACTTGATATGTGATTTTTCCCTCCCACATCCTGTCACGTAAGATGGAGGATATTGAAATGAATGAAGGTGCAAGTGCCGCAACCGCTGATATCGGTATGGGCCAAAATGACCAAACGCGCGGCGGCTGCAAAAGCTGGAAGAAGAGACGGTGGTCTGGCGTGGAAATCGCTGTCGTTGTTGGTTCTTTCATTGTGTTCTGGCCGTTGGGCGTTGCTGCATTGGCTGTGAAGCTTTGCAAAGGTGAGCTGTGGCGGGGTGCAAGTGATACTGCACCGCCTTGGCAGAACTGGAAACAGTCGCGTGACGAAGCGCGCCAGGCGTGGTCCGGTTTCCGTGGTCCACCAAGCTCAACAGGCAATGCGGCGTTTGATGACTACCGCAAGACCCAGCTTGAACGACTGGAGCAGGAACGCCGAAAGCTTGATGACGAACGGCACGCTTTTGCCGAACACGTGTCAAAGCTGCGCCGTGCCAAGGACCAGGACGAGTTTGATAGGTTCATGGCCGAACGCAGCGCCCCACAGGCTTAAGCTGGTTTTATGCGTGCGTTGACACCGTCTTCACCCTCTCCCTTGTGGGGAGGGATATCGCATGTGACCACCAAAGGCCCCCATCGCCCTTCGGGCACTTCCCCAATAAATTGGGGAAGGATTTGAAAGCAACCATCTTCCCCAACTTGTTGGGGGAGTACCCCGAAGGGGGGAGGGGGGCCTTTCTAACCATATGCAATAGCCCTCGTCCTTGTGGGGGGAAACTTAAGCGGAATGTCTGTTGCGTCTTCACATTTCCGGTTCTTCGCGCATCGGGCGATTGTCGCCTGCCTCCACCGGACGCAGCGTGGGACGCCGGACACCGAATACTGCCGGGCGCGGGGGCCGGATGGGTTGTACTTCCGCTGGTGTAGTCAAGGGTGAGCCGATGTCGGTTTCGATGACCACGTCCTGGTTGCCACCAATCAATACCAGATGTTCCATGTCGTCCCGGCGCACCAGAACAAGCCTGCGGGTCTTGTCGATTTCATAATATTCGCTGATGCCGAGTCTTGAACCCTTGCGGCCACGCACATTGCCACGAAAGGCGCGCATAAGCACCAGAAGCAAAACCAGTAACAGCAGGATGCCAACTGCGATGAAAATGGGTGTGAGAAAGGGTTGAATTGCTTCCATGGGTTTTCTCCTTCGGACCGGAATCGCACGCTAAACCACTCTGTTGGTTTCGCAAACCCATTTTCGTGAGGTTGTGTGATGGCCGATTCCACATCGCGTCTGCCTCACTATACTGGCACTGATTCGGGGTGGCGGGATGCAGGATGTGAATTTGTCTGGAAACGGCTTGGGACGTTCCAACAGTCAATGGTTTCGTGTGGCGCTGCTGCTGGTTCTGGCGGCGGGCCTGGTTGCGCTTTTTGTGTCGGCCTGGCGGTTTCGGGACACGCTTGAACCGTTTGCGCTGATGCTCGGAACGATTTTTGCAGCCTCCGGCTTGCTGGCGATATTGGCGTGGATTGCAGGCATGTTGCAGTTTGCAGGCACCACAGCGGAGCGACCGTTTTTCGATGCAGTGGCTGATGCCATGGGCGATGCCACGGTTGTGAGCGATGCCAAGGGCCGGGCGGTTTATGCCAATGCAGCATTTCTGAAACTTGCATCAAAGGCCGGCGCATCACGTTTGGTGGGCATGGATGTGTTGTTTGCGGGTTATCCGGAATTTGCTGAACCGGTATATCAACTGGCGCAAGCGGCCCATGCCGGCACCGCCCTGCAGCGCGACATGCGGGTTGCAGCGGGCTCTTCGGTGCCGGGTGCACAGCCTGAAAGTTCACGTTGGTTGCGGCTTGCGGTTTCACCATTGGCGGGTGCAGGCCATGCCGGTTATTCACTGTGGCGGCTGTTGGACATTACCGCAGACCGGCAGCACCAGGAGTCGGCGTTTTCGCGGCTGCAATTCATCATTACCTATCTTGACCATGCGCCCATGGGTTTTTTCTCAACCTTGCCGAATGGTAAAGTGGACTACGTGAACGCCACACTTGCAGAGTGGTTGGGCATTGACCTGATTGAGGCGCAAGGCGGCGTCTTGCAGCTGTCCGATATTGTTGGCAGCGACAGTGCCCGACTTCTCACGTCGCTGGAACCCATCATTGACGGTTTCCGCACCGAACGTTTCGCAATTTCAATGACGTCCCGCAAAGCCGGACGACTTGATGCGGAAATCCTGCACCGCGCTGATTTTGACCGTGACGGAAAAGCCCTGCCGAGCCGCAGCATGGTGTTGAAGCGCGGCGGTGACTTGGCGTCCATTGGGGAAAACGCGTCGTTTGCACCGCAAGTCTTGGGTGCGGCATTGCCGATCGGCTTTGCGCATATTGACCAAGCCTCCGAGATCCAAATGGCCAATGGCGTGTTCTTGTCGTTGTCACCGAAGCTGAAAATCAGGGGCACGTTGCAACAGGCCTTTGCCAAGGGAAAGGCCGGATTGCTTGACGAGGCAGTGGCGGCGGCCTTTGCTGAGCCCGGCAAGCGCATCGAGGTTGATGTGGTATTTGACACCAGCGAACCCCGGGCCATCAAACTGCATCTGTTGAAAATGCATGACAGTGAAAACCACGTCACGGTGTTTGCGCAGGACATGACCGAGAGCAAGGCGCTTGAGGTGCAGTTGGCGCAAAGCCAGAAGATGCAGGCGGTGGGACAGCTTGCCAGCGGCATTGCCCATGACTTCAACAACGTGTTGACACCGATCATTGGCTTTGCCGACCTGTTGCTGGCCAAGATGCGCCCGACGGATTCAGCCTTCAATGATGTGATGAGCATCAAGCAGAACGCCAACCGCGCGGCAAACCTGGTGCGGCAGCTTCTGGCTTTTTCCCGGAAGCAGACCATGCAGCCAAAGGCGCATGCGCTGACGGAAGCCATGTCCGACCTCGGCAATCTGTTGGGCCGGGTGCTGGGCGAAAAAGTTGAACTCGAAATCAACCACGGGCGCGATCTTGGTCTGGTGATGGTGGACATTCACCAGTTCGAACAGGTCATCATCAACCTTGCCGTCAATGCACGGGACGCCATGCCGCAGGGCGGAAAGCTCAGTGTACGGACATATAACCTTGCGGCAGACCAGCTTAAAGACAACAGGCACAATCTTCCGTCTGTGGAATATGTTGTGTGTGAAGTGACGGATACAGGAACCGGCATTCCCGCCGACATTGTTGAGAAAATCTGGGAGCCGTTTTTTTCCACCAAGGATGTGGGCAAGGGAACCGGCCTTGGACTTTCGATGGTCTACGGCATCATCAAGCAGACCGGGGGGTTTATTTTCTGCGACAGCGTAATGGGGAAGGGCACGACGTTCTCGATTTTTCTGCCACGGCATTACCCTGACACGACTGTGTTGGTTGCCGTCGTGAAAGAAGAACCGGTTGCGCCAAAGCGCGAGGACTTTACAGGGCGTGGCCGCATTCTGGTGGTGGAGGATGAAGACTCGGTGCGCGCCTTTGCGGTGCGCGCGCTGCAATCGCGTGGTTACACTGTTGTGGAGGCCGAGTCCGGTGAAGCGGGGCTTGAGGTGATTGACAACGACAAGGACGGGTTTGAACTCATTCTCTCGGATGTCGTGATGCCGGAAATGGATGGGCCGACAATGCTGGCTGAAATCCGAAAGCGCGGCAATACAACCAGATTCATTTTCATGTCCGGTTATGCCGAGGATGCTTTTGAGCGTAACCTCGAAAATCCGAATGACTTTGGATTCTTGCAAAAACCGTTTTCGCTCAAGCAGTTGCTGGAGAAAGTAAAGGACGGCATCGGGTGATACACGTGATCCACTTTGTGTCATGAGTACAATTTAAAGCTAGAGCGGTTCTTGATGAGTTGGAATTACGAACGAAAATCCCGTCATTCCC
>JAYUVC010000227.1:0-60606 GCA_043754325.1 Hyphomicrobiales bacterium | reverse complement strand
GGTCAGGGTTTCGATTGCTGAATCTTTCTCGGTCCTGAAAATGTTGGTGCCAATGACAATTTGTTCGCCGGCGTCAATGCGGGCCTGGGTGCGGGCAGCTGCGGCTTCGATGCGCTGTTTGGGAATGCCCGCTTCAATAGCCTTGGTCATGCCACCAAGAGCCTCGATTTCGGTGAGATGTTCGCGCACGCGGGCAATCATGTCATCGGTGAGTTTTTCGACAAAGTAACTGCCGCCCCAAGGATCGATTGATTCACAGGTGCCTGCTTCTTCCTGCAAGAACAATTGTGTGTTGCGGGCAATGCGGGCGGAAAAGTCTGTGGGCAGGGCCAACGCTTCGTCGAGCGCATTGGTGTGCAGTGATTGTGTGCCGCCATGGGTGGCCGCCATGGCTTCGATGCAGGTGCGGGTCACATTGTTGAAGACGTCTTGTGCGGCAAGCGACCAGCCGGAGGTTTGACAATGGGTGCGCAGCAGCAGGGAGCGCACGTCTTCTGGCGAAAAGGTTTGCATCATTTCGGCCCAAAGTACGCGGGCGGCCCGAAGTTTTGCGACCTCCATGAAATAGTTCATGCCGATGCCGAAGAAAAACGAGAGGCGGGGGGCAAAGTTGTCGATTGCCAAGCCGACAGCAACACCCGCTCTGGCATATTCAAAACCGTCGGCGAGCGTATAGGCCAGTTCGAGGTCAGCAGAAGCTCCTGCTTCCTGCATGTGATAGCCAGAGATCGAGATCGAGTTGAACTTCGGCATATGTTCCGACGTGTATTTGAAAATGTCTGACACGATTCGCATGGAATGGGCGGGCGGATAGATATAGGTATTCCGCACCATGAATTCTTTGAGGATGTCGTTCTGAATTGTGCCGACAAGTTTCGCTTGCGGCACGCCCTGTTCTTCAGCGGCCACAATGTAAAGTGCCATGATTGGCAGCACGGCACCATTCATGGTCATCGACACGCTGACCTGTTCCAGCGGAATGCCGCCAAAAAGTGCACGCATGTCAAAAATTGAATCGATGGCCACGCCCGCCATGCCGACATCTCCGCTGACGCGGGGGTGATCGCTGTCATAGCCGCGATGGGTGGCGAGATCGAAGGCGACGGAGAGGCCTTTTTGGCCAGCGGCAAGATTGCGGCGGTAGAAGGCGTTCGAATCTTCTGCGGTGGAAAATCCTGCATATTGGCGGATGGTCCAGGGTTGGGCCAGATACATGGCGGGGTAGGGGCCGCGGCGGTAGGGGGGGGAACCGGGAAATTCGTCTGTGTACTGAGGAGTATCAGCGACGTGGTAGCGGGCGGAAATTTCAATGCCTTCAGGCGTTGAGAAAGGCCCCCCTCCCCCCTTCGGGGTACTCCCCCAACGAGTTGGGGGAGGACTCGCAGCGAGTCCTTCCCCAACTTGTTGGGGAAGTGCCCGTAGGGCGATGGGGGCCTTTGGGTCATCGACTTCAGATTTTGTATGGTGAGCGCTTTGATATTTCGAGACGCCGATTACAGGTGACGCCGGGGATTGATCGCGGTTGCCCAAGGGCCAGTCGCCAGTTTCGGCTTTTCGCATGACAGCAAGCGCCTCATCGCACATGGCTTGCGTCAGTGTTTCAACATGTCCCGCTCCACCTGCCGGATCGTCAACGCGCCAAAGATGGGACTCGTGCAGCAGCAAGAGCTGGACATTGCGGGCCACGCGGCGGGCGAAACTGTTGGGCGTACCTTGGGCATATGAAAAAGGCAGTACACTGATGAAATCTGCTCCACCCAGGCCCGCTGCGAATGCGGCTGTTGTGGTGCGCAGAATGTTGGTGTGGGCGTCAACATCAGCCATCATCATGCGGGAGGTTTCAGCGTTGAGGGCGAGGGGAGAGTCTGGCAGTTTCAAATCAGCGAGCAGGTGTTTCCACAAAATCCTGGCAGCGCGGAATTTCGCAAGCGTCGGGAAAATATTTTGTGCGGCACTGAGTGTGATGCTGACAGCGGAAGATTGCTGTGCTGCGGGAAGGAAGCCGAGTTGCACAAGACGGGCTTTCGCCAAAGCAAGTGTTACACCGAGTTCCTGGGCATCGGTCAGTCCATGGGCATGGACCACGCGACCATCGGCATGCATGAAGGGCCCGGTGAAGCCATCGGCGACCAGTTTTTTGACGTGGGCAATGTTGCTGGTGGCAAAATCGATTGTGAGGCGTGCCGGATCTAGGGGCTTTGACTTGATCAGGGTCGCCAAGGCTTCAGCGCCATTTTCTCCCGCGTCGTTGAAGATTGCAAATTTATGCAGTGACAAATCGGCAAGGGCCGGGACCAGACGGGCTGATGTTAAGATCAATCCATCGGCACCATTGTCCAGATCATCACGGGCCTGTTGTGCAGCGCGGTGGACATCGGGGCGGTCCATGCGGGCCATGATGCGCCAAGGGGCATGGGCCTTGCGAAACGCGCGTGGGCCATCACTGCGGCCTTGCAAAGCGTGGCCCGCATTGGGGGCACGTTTCAGCCAATCATCTCGGGTTGGTTTCAAAAAATCCTGCATGGGCAGTCCACTCATATGTAGGTGTTGATCCCCGGAATGTTTGCAGCCGCTTCGCGCACTGCTTTTATGCCGGCCCGTTTTTTCGCATGCGCCAAAGTCAAGGTTCCCACTTGTTTGATCTGGTCGACATTCAAACCTGTGGCTTGCAACTTGGTGATCATTGCAAGGGGTCCGCCCATCATGCCGCCCGCGAGAATGCCCATCAGGCCGCCACCGCCTGCGCCATCGCCGCCGTGGGTTTTAACAAGTTCTGCAGCCCCCGGCATTTTATCGAAAAGGGCCGTCACCTTGGTTTTGTCTCCCTGGGTGGCAACAAGGTTCAGCAATATGCCGACAGCCTTCTCGGCCTTCAGAGCATCAAGTGTGGTGAGTTTGGTGATCGCGGCAATCAAATCTTGCATGAAAACTCCGTTTGGAATCGTTGGTTGCCCAGCTATAAACCGCCACCGACAAAACAGGGAATTAAACTTATGGCCGACAATTCAATTTTTCTGGGCAAGAGCGACAAGCGCGAAGAGCTGTTTCTGGCGCTGGCCAATCGGCATGGTCTGGTAACGGGGGCCACGGGTACGGGTAAAACTGTTACCCTGCAAATCATGGCGGAAGGATTTTGTGCTGCTGGTGTCCCGGTTTTTGCGGCCGATGTGAAGGGCGATTTGTCCGGCATTTCAATGAAGGGAGATCCAAAAGACTTTTTGCTTGAACGTGCGAAGCTGGTGGGTTTGCAAGATTACGGATTTCAGGAAACCCCGACAATATTCTGGGATTTGTTTGGTGAGCAAGGTCACCCCATTCGCACCACAGTGACGGATATGGGGCCGTTGATGCTGTCGCGATTGATGGGGCTTTCCGATGCGCAGGAAGGAGCCTTGAATATTGCGTTCAAGATTGCTGACGAAGAAGGTCTGGCGGTTCTTGATTTGAAAGATTTGCGGGCTCTGCTGAAAGACCTCGCCGACCGCGGCAAGGAGATCACAACGGATTATGGCAATATCAATGATACCACAATTGGTGCCATTCAACGCCGTCTGCTGGTGTTGGATGAGCAGGGAGGCGACCGTTTTTTTGGCGAACCTGCCCTCGACATCAAGGACCTGATGCGGACCACCCGTGACGGGCGCGGCTACATGAATGTTCTCGCAGCGGACAAGCTGGTCAACAGCCCGATGCTCTATGCCACGTTCCTGCTGTGGTTGTTGTCGGAACTTTTCGAAGAGCTGCCGGAAGTGGGCGACCCGGAGAAGCCGAAGCTGGTGTTCTTTTTTGATGAAGCACATTTGCTGTTTTCCGATGCGCCGCCCGGATTGTTGAAAAAAATCGAGCAGACGGTGAAACTGATCCGCTCCAAAGGCGTGGGCGTTTATTTCGTGACGCAGAACCCGCTGGATGTGCCGGAGGGTGTTCTGGCGCAGATGGGCAACCGGGTGCAGCACGCGCTGCGGGCCTATACGCCGCGTGAGCAGAAGGCCGTGCAAGTCGCGGCTTCGACATTCAGGCCCAACCCGAAATTCAAAACCGAAAAGGTCATCACGGAGTTGGGGAAAGGGGAGGCGCTGGTGTCGGTTCTGGATCTCAAGGGCATTCCCACCATGGTGGAGCGCACCTTCATTCGCCCGCCTCTATCGCGTCTGGGGCCCATCACTGAAGCTGAGCGGGTTTTATTGGTGAAAGGTTCGCCGCTGTATGGACTGTACGAGGCAACCGTTGATCGCGAGTCGGCCTATGAGAAGCTGTCGGGCAGAGCCAAGGTCAGGGCCGCTGCACAACAGCAGCAAATTCAGGCGAAGGCTGACGCCATCGTGGCGAAAACCCAGGCTGCGGCAACCCGGCGCGAACCCCAATCGGCCACCGACAAGTTTGTGAAAAGCGTTGCAGGAACGGTCGGGCGCCAGCTGGGTACTACCATTGCCCGGTCAATCGGTAATGCGCTGGTACGCGGGATTTTGGGTGGTTTGACGCGGCGGTAAGACTATCTTTACATTTTACTTTCACAACACTATGTACGTGAAAGGAAAAAGCGAGGGTGACATGCTGAAGGTCGAATTGGGATTTGTGCATTATCTGGAAGATTTGCGTGAAACTGCAGGGCTCAAGAGTGTTGATATTGCCAATATCGTAGATGTTTCAGAGGCTACGGTGTCGCGCTGGGGCAAGGGCATGGCATTGCCGCACCCAAAAACCCAGCTCATGTTGTCTGACCTGCATTATGTTGTGAACCGGTTACGGGACAGCTACACCCGCGATGAAGCGCGGCTTTGGCTGTATTCCCGTCATCCGCAATTGGGTGGTGAACGTGCAGTGGATGTGATTGCAGACGGTCGGGCCGAAGCGGTTTTGACAGTGATTGAACGACTCGATTCCGCAGCTTTCATTTAAACAATGCGGAAAATTCGCGATCCTGCATTGCTTGACCGATTGCAAGGGCTGGAGCCGCAATCGTTCAAGGGTAAAATCTGGCGCATGGCGCGGGCAGGGCGGGATCCGCTCATTGCGACCAGTCCCAAGGGTCGCTGGGACGATGGTTCTTTTGAGGTGCTTTATACCGCCTTTTCTGCAGATGCAGCACGGGCAGAGGTGCATTTTCATCTGACACGCACACAGCCCGTATTTCCTTCTGCATTGCACATCCATCTCCATGAAATCGAGATTGAGCTGGACAAGGCTTTTGTTTTTGAGTCAATTGAAAGTCTTGTGCCGTTTGGCGTTGATGCGTCCCAATATGGCGGACTGGAATATTCCCGACTGCAGGAAGAATATTCGGTCACCCAGCGAATTGGAGAAGCAGCGCATTTTTTAGGTGCCGATGGATTGATCGTGCCCAGTGCAAGATGGACCGAACAAAATTCCGTGGTCATTTCCCGTCATTCCAGATTGCGGCACGTCGCTGATCATGGCCCGCAAGACCTCAAGGCCTGGGGACGTTTGAATAGCCGCTAACCGGTTTCACGCATCTGTGTTGGGATGTGTAATGCAAAACGGATTTGGTTTGCGTATGAGAGGCAAAAGGAGATTTCCCATGTTTCGTTCTTTACTTGCTTCTACCGTTCTGGCTGCTGGTTTTCTGGCGGCTCCCGCTGTTCAGGCTGCAGAGGAAACCGCCATAATTGCAGGTGGCTGTTTCTGGTGTGTTGAGAGTGACATGGACCATGTGAAGGGGGTCATTTCAACCACATCAGGCTATGCCGGTGGCAGCATGAAAAACCCGACTTACGAAAATCATGAAGGCTATACCGAAGGCGTCAAAGTGGTTTTCGACAACAGCGTGATTTCCTACGAGTCGCTGCTCGGACATTTTCTGCGGACGATTGATGTGACCGATGGGGGAGGGCAGTTTTGTGACCGGGGGGCAAGCTATATTCCGGCGCTGTTTCCGCTGGATGACAAGCAAAAAAAAGTAGCTTTAGGGGCCTTGAAGACTGCTGCCGCAGATGTGGGGCAGGCGACCAATGTACTTCTCGGCGACAATCCGTCGTTTACAGATGCTGAGGACTATCACCAGAACTATTATCTCGGTGAAAACCGCACATTGACGCGCTTTGGCTTGGTCAAGCAATCTGATTCCTACAAGCGCTACCGGGAAGGCTGCGGGCGCGATGCGCGGGTGAAAGAAGTATGGGGATCAAAGGCTTTCAGCTTTCCGGCAGGCGGCGGCAACAGCTGATCTTTACAGTGTAAAAAAGATCTTGACAACGGAAAGATATGGTGCCATTTCCGAGTGAATGCTCACTTGGAGGTTACGATCTTGACTGCTGCCCAACTCTTTCAAATCGCCAATCCGGTTGCCCTGTTGGGGTGGATTGTGCTGATCGTCAGCATTTTGCTGAACAAGCCGGTTTGGCGTGACCAATTGGCCGGGCGGTTCTGGCCGCTTGGATTGTCGGCACTTTATACAGCGTTGATCGCGTTTTTCTTTTTCAAGGCACCCGGTGGTTTTGACACGCTGGCCAATGTGCAGTTGCTGTTCACGTCAGAGTGGGCGGCACTTGCGGGTTGGGTGCATTATCTGGCGTTTGATTTGTTTTTGGGCGCATGGATTTCCCGTGAGGTGATCACAGGTGGCATGTCGCGGTTGTTGCTTCTGCCGCTGTTGCCGCTCACCTTCATGTTTGGTCCCGCCGGATTGCTGGGTTTCGAAGTGGCCCGGCTTTTGTTTCAACACAAAACTGCGTGAAGGAGTAAAATCATGACTGCTGTTTCAATCCAAAGTCCGCAGAAAAACGCCCTACCGCTTTCTGACTTCTTCCGCGACGCATATCGCGGTTCGTCCAGTCTGGTGATTGTCACTGCGGTGTTTGCGCTTGGCTTTGGGATTTGCAGCGTTTTGCCCGTGGTGGATGACCGATTGCTTCTGGGTGTGAGCGTCTGGGGAAAACCTGCGAAATTCTTTTTGTCCCTCGGTGTTCATTTCTTCACGATAGCGTGGGCTCTATCACTGGTGTCGCCAGAGCTTCGTCGCAAAGCGGGTTTGTGCTGGGCGGTACGGTTGATGATTGCTGCGGCCATTGGCGAGATGATTTACATCGTGTTTCGGGCGGCGCTTGCTGAAGCATCGCATTTCAACACAGGTACTCCGTTGAACGCGGCACTCTATGCCATCATGGGGGTGGCTGCGCTGACACTGACTTTCACTGCCGGCTATGTTGGCTTTCGAATTTGGCGCAACCGTGCAGGCGACATCTGGCGCGAGGCCGCGGGTTTTGGCCTGATGCTGGGCGCTGTTCTGGGCACGCTGACGGCGGGATATATGTCATCGTTGACGGGGCATGGCGTTGGTGGTGCCTTGGGTGATGCGACGGGCTTGCCCTTTCTGCACTGGTCAACGACGGGTGGAGATTTGCGGGTGGCGCATTTTGTCGGGCTGCATGCGATGCAGGTGGTGCCACTCGCGGCGCTGAGTGGAAAACGCAGTGTGGTTTATGGGGTTGCTGTTGTGGTTGTGATATTGACTGGGTTGACGTTTGTGCAGGCCTTGATGGGTGTGCCGTTATTAGCGGGATGATAGAGAATTGTCCCCATACGGAGGAGGTACGACGTTGTTGTCACTACCGGATTTATTCCTTTGCTGTCCCGTCAAGGAAATAAGTTGCTGTTCTATGAGTGGCCAACTTATAAAAACTGTCATTGCCGGACTTGTTCCGGCAATCCATGGTTCAACACGAGTGGAGTTATCCTCATAGATCACGCTCGCACCACGATGGATTACCGCAACAAGTGCGGTAATGACAAAACTGAGAGAAATCACCTTGATTTAGCGCCGAACGGATCTATTCCGGCCATAACAATAAGTGTGAGCCGTTCTCTACCTACGCGTGCCGCAATCCATATTCGCGAAACGAAATCAGACGTCGCGCCTTGTCGTCCCACAAGGCCAGGTGCATTGACGTCATGGCACGCCAGATTGTGAGTTTGGGGGCGATGTTTTGCAAGGCTTCATTGGCGGCAAGGCAGGCGCGCAGGCGGTAGTTGGGAATGCGGCTTGAAAGGTGGTGAATGTGGTGGAGGCCGATATCACAGGTGAGCCAGTTCAATACCGACGGCAATTGCAAGTGCGATGAGCCTTTGAGGGCAGCGATTTTCACGTCCCACTTGTCGGCACCTTCCCACAGGGTTTCTTCAAACTGGTGTTGCACGAAGAACAGCCAGCCGCCAATCCACGAGCCAACCAGCACCGATGGCAAAACTACTGACACTGTGAGTGCGGGGCCCAAAAGCCAGCACAGCCCGCCGTAGAAAACGACGAGAGCCAGATTGTGCAGCAGAAGCCCCGGCACGACGCTGGTTCGACTGAGGCTTGAACCGATGGCCAGACGTTGCAGCAGAAGAAAATAAATCGGAGGTCCAATAAAGAGAGCAACAAGGGGATGGCGCAAGATACGGTATTTCCACTTGCCCGTAGTCGTCAGGCTTTCAAATTCCTCCACCGTGATGGTTTCAATATCGCCGATGCCACGGCGGTCCAGATTGCCGGAGCCTGCATGGTGCTGGGCGTGGGAATTGCGCCAATGGTCGTAGGGCGTAAATGTCAGTAGACTGATGAATTGGCCCACAATTTCATTGGTGCGTTTCGACGAAAAGAAGGAGCCATGCCCGCAGTCATGTTGCAGCGAGAAAAAACGTGTGAGCAAAGCACCAAGAGGGAGTGCAAGCAGAAGTGCCAAAGGATTGTTCAGCGGTTGCAGCCAGAACATCAGCGCAATCAGCGGAAAAAAGATGAGCCCTGTTGAAATCAACTGCCACCATGCCCGGTGGTTGTCGGCGTTCATGTAGACTTTGCAATGATTATGAAGTTCAACAACCAGGCCACGCAACTCTGCCGGATAGTGACCACTTTTCGACTGCTGCAAGTTGATTCCCCCAAGTACCGATATTGTCTGGCGCACCACATACACGGAAATCGTCAAAGCAATTGTTAATTTATTGGCAATCTATGTCGCAGGCCTACGGCGATTTGATGTTTAAACCATGTTGTCCTGCATGAAGTTTGCATGGCTGGCTTCCTTGCATCCGGTGGTGTGAAGGCCTAGATGTAAACGATATTTCAACCGGAGAATGACCATGGCTCTTGAACTGCCCGCCTTGCCTTATGCCTATGATGCACTTGGCCCCTACATGTCAAAGGAAACGCTGGAGTTTCATCATGACAAGCATCACATGGCCTATGTGACAAATGGCAACAACCTGTTGAAGGATTCGCCACTGGCGTCGAAATCCATCGAAGAGATCTGCAAGGCGGCGTTTGCTGAAAAGACGGCTGGCCTCGTCAACAACGTGGGCCAACATTACAACCACATGCACTTTTGGAACTGGATGAAGCCCAATGGCGGCGGCAAGAAAATTCCGGGCGCATTGGAAAAGGCGATTGAGTCTGACCTTGGCGGTTATGACAAAATGCGTACGGATTTTGTGCAGGCTGGCATGACGCAGTTTGGTTCGGGCTGGTGCTGGATTTCAGTGAAGGATGGCAAACTTGCGATTTCCAAAACACCAAATGGTGAAAACCCGCTGATGCATGGCGCTTCGCCGATCTTGGGCTGCGATGTCTGGGAGCACAGTTATTACATTGACTATCGCAATGCGCGGCAGAAGTATCTCGAGGCGTTTGTCGATAATCTGGTGAACTGGGATTATGTGGCGGAGATGTATGTGAAAGGGTGAGAGTTTGACTCGTTGATATACCCCCTCCCCCTTCGGGGTACTCCCCCGGCGAAGACGCCGAGGGAGAGAGAATTTTTCTCCCTCGTCGCCCTTGCGATGGGGGAGTACCCAAAGGGGGAGGGGGTGTTTGCCCCGAAGTAACTCCCTGAATTCATGTCTCACCCCCCCATCATTGACGGTCATAACGACGTTCTCCTGCGGCTCTGGTTGAAAAAATCGGCGCGGGCGGCGGAGGATTTTGTGGACGGGGACGGGCTTGGCCATATGGATTTGCCGCGCATCAAGACGGGCAACATGGCGGGTGGGTTTTTTGCAATCTTCTCGCCGTCACAGGCGGATTACCATCATGACGATGAAGACCTGAACCCGCCTTACGATGCAGGCGTGGCGCAGCAGACGGCATTTGCTTCGGCGACGGGCATGCTGGATTTGCGCGATCGGATTGTGGCGCTGGCCAAGGGAGATGTGGTGTTGTGCCAGACTGCAGCGGAGATGCGGGCTGCGATGGAGGCCGGCAAACTTGGCTGGATCACGCATATTGAAGGGGCGGAGGCGATTGCGCCTGACCTTTCAAATTTGCAGGCGTTGTATGATCGCGGTCTTCGGTCCATCGGTCCGGTGTGGTCGCGGGTCAATGCTTTTGGTGAAGGTGTGCCGTTCCGGTTTCCATCATCGCCGGATACGGGTGGCGGTTTGACCGACGCAGGCAAGGCGCTGGTGCGCGAATGCAATCGTCTGAGAATTTTAATTGATGTCTCGCATCTGAATGAGCGCGGCTTTTGGGATGTGGCGGCGTTGAGTTCAGCCCCACTTGTCGCCACGCATTCCAATGCGCATGAACTTTCGGCGTCATCGCGCAATCTGACCAATGAGCAGTTGTTGGCCATACGCGACTCTGGCGGCATGGTGGGACTGAATTATGCCACAGGGTTTTTGCGTGGCGATGGACGCTGGGACTCGTTGACGGATTTGAGTGTGATGGTGCGGCATGTAGAGCATCTTGTAAGTTATGCCGGAGAGGATTGCGTTGGCTTGGGCAGTGACTTTGACGGTGCGCGAATTCCTGCGGTCATTGGAAACGTAGGGGGAGTTTCGAAGTTGCTGGACGGACTGGTTGCGGTCGGGTTTGGGGCTGATATGGTGGAGAAAATTGCGCAGGGCAATTGGCTGCGGGTTTTGGAGAGGACGTGGGGGCGGTGAACACGTTGTTTTGGAGGTCACAGAATAAACTGGAGAAAACATGTCCCTTAACCCATTGAATCAATGTTAAAATTTTCGCTTGACGTATGAGTGAAAAGCAACTTGATATAAGGGGGATAAAAAAATATCATGGCCTAATGGCGATTAAGGACCACTGCAAAACTCTCCACAGGCTATTGACCGAAGGCCGGGAAAAGCCTTGGCTTGAGTTCAAACTCAATCACACAAGTCCGGACGAAATTGGCACTTATATATCGGCCCTTGCAAACAGTGCACTTTTGCGAGACGCCGATAGGGCGTTTTTGGTATTTGGTATCCAAGACGGAACATTAGAAAAGGTTGGGACCGAGTTCTCGCCCGGTACAGTCAAGAAAGGCAATGAATCCCTCGACAACTGGCTACACCGAAAACTAGACCCAAAACTGAATTTTGAGTTTCATGAATTCACATGCGAAGGAAAGGCCTTCGTTATACTCGAAATTGAACCGAGCTATTTCAAACCAGCCAAATTCGATGGGGTCGCCTACATCAGAGTAGGTGAGCACAAAAAGAAACTTAACGATTTTGCCGAGTTGGAGAGGAGTCTTTGGCTTGCAACTGGACGGCGCCGCTTTGAAAATGCAATTGCTTATTCAAATACGTTGCCACGAGAAGTTCTGGAGCTTCTCAATTGGCGCAGTTTGTTTAGCCTCGCGCAAATTCCTGAACCACATTCTGAAACAGAAACTCTGGGCAGGCTGACCGAATGGCAATTAATCACAGATGAGCTGGACGGAACTTTTGCAATTACAAACCTTGGTGCGCTGTTGCTGGCCAAAGACATTACAAAATTTCCTTCAGTCTCCAGAAAAACAGTGCGAGTCACACGTTATATTGGCATTGACGCCAAAACAGCAGAAGGGGAGGTTGTTGGCAGATACGGTTATGCAGTAGGATTTGAGGGACTCATTGAGTTCATTGCTGAGCGGACTCCTCGCCGAGAAATCTATATCAATGGTGTGCGAACATCTTCAACGGTCATTCCACTTGTCGCCATCCGTGAAGTTGTAGCAAACGCGTTGGTTCACCAAGATTTGGCTGCAGAGGGCAGCGGGCCAATTGTTGAAATCTATGACAACAGAATTGAAGTCTCAAATCCAGGGCCTCCTTTGGGAGATGTAAGCCGCATAATTGACGCTGCCCCACGATCCAGAAATGAGTTGCTTGCAATGTCCATGAAACTGCTCAATCTATGTGAAGAACGTGGCAAGGGATTGGACATCGCTATTGGGGCCATTGAAGATATGGCTTCCAATGAAGGAATACTTCTTTCTGCTCCTGCGTTTCGAGTCAGCGAGAACAGCTTTACAGTTACCCTGTTTGGCCCCAAGTCCTTCCGCTCATTGTCAAGAGAGGAAAAGCTGCGCATTTGTTACCAACATTGCGTGCTCGCATATCTCCGTATTGAGTACATGAACAACAGTTCGTTGCGGCAACGATTTTCACTCAGCAAGGAAGAGTACCAGGCTGTGTCATGGATCATCAACGATGCAATCAAATCAAACTTGATTTCACCGGCAGATGACATGCAGGGAAAGAGAAACGCACGATACATTCCGGCATGGGCGAAACAATGACCCCACCCAAACGCCCCATGATGTTCTCCCTCCCGCTTGTGGGCTGGAAGGAGGCTGTTTTTTTTCCCAAGATCAAGCTGGGGCCGCTTGTTGCGAAGATTGATACTGGCGCGCGGACGTCGGCTTTGCATGCGGATGTGATTGAGGTCAAAGGGCGCAAGGTGCGGTTCGAGGTTGACGGAAAAAAATATGCGGCCCCACTCACCGGTTTTCGACGTGTCAAAAGTTCAAATGGTTTCAGCGAGATGCGGCCTGTCATTCGTGTAACGATTCAACTGGGTTCGAAGCTCATGAAAACCGAGATGTCATTGACGGACAGGACTGATATGGATGTGCCGATGTTGCTTGGCCGCAATTCCATCAGCGGTTTGTTTGTGGTCAATCCTGGTAAAACCTTTCTGCTGACGAAACGGCCTGCATCATGAAAATTGCCCTGCTCACACGCAATCCGAAACTGTATTCGCACCAGCGGCTGATCGAAACAGCAACGGCTGCGGGGCATGATATTGTGCCGATTGATTATTTGCGTTGCTATATGAACATCACCTCGCGCAATCCGGAACTGCGCTACAAGGGTGAAAAACTCTTGGGCTTTGATGCAGTGATTCCCCGCATTGCTGCTTCGCATACGTTCTATGGTCTGGCGGTTTTACGGCAGTTTGAGATGATGGGGGTTTATCCCTTGAATGAGTCTGTGGCCATTGGGCGGTCGCGTGACAAGCTGCGCTGTTTGCAATTGCTGGCGCGCGATGGCGTGGGTTTGCCTGTGACGGCCTTTGCAAATTCGGCTGATCACACCAATGAGGTTTTGCAGATGGTGGGTGGTGCGCCTGTGGTAATCAAGTTGCTGGAGGGCACGCAAGGCATTGGTGTGGTGTTGGGGGAAACCCACAAATCAGCAAAGTCAGTTATCGAAGCGTTTCATGGGGCCAACATCAATATTCTGGTGCAGGAGTTTATCAAGGAAGCGGAGGGGCGGGACATTCGGGCTTTCGTGATCGGCGGAAAAATTGTGGCGGCCATGGAGCGGAAGGGGCCGGACAATGATTTTCGGTCGAACTTGCATCGCGGTGGTACGGCCACCATTGCCGTGTTGAGTGCTGCGGAAAAAAAGGCGGCGCTGATGGCGTGCAAAGCCATGGGGCTGAATGTTGCGGGGGTGGATTTGCTGCGCTCGTCCCACGGGCCTGTGGTGATGGAGGTCAATTCATCGCCGGGGCTTGAGGGCATTGAGGGGGCTTCGTCGAAAGATGTGGCAGGCGAAATTATCCGCTTTTTGGAGAAGAACGCAGGACCGGGCAAGACCAAGACAAAGGGGCGGGGATGACGCCGTTTGATATTGGCTCTTCGCGTGTACAGCCGGGTGACCGGCTGACGGTGGAACTTGAAGTTTCAACACTGGCCAATGCGACGCGGATGAATTTGCCTGTGCATGTGGTGCACGGGGCGGAGGCGGGTCCGGTGATGTTTTTGTCCGCCGTTGTGCATGGCGATGAAATTCTGGGACTGGAAATTGTGCGCCGTGTTTTGGCGCATGAGGCGTTGAAAGGCATCAAGGGTACGTTGTTGGCTGTGCCGATTGTGAATGCCTTCGGGTTTCTCAATCACTCCCGCTATATGCCGGACAGGCGCGATCTCAATCGATCCTTTCCGGGTTCGGATCAGGGTTCACTTTCCAGTTTGTTAGCGGATTTGTTTTTCCGCGAGGTGGTGAAACGCTCGCACTACGGCATTGATTTGCATACGGCGGCTTTGCACCGCACCAACCTGCCGCAAATTCGCATGGCACCTGATGATGATGAATTGTCGAAACTGGCGGAAGCCTTTGCGCCCCCGGTTATTCTCACATCGAAGTTGCGTGATGGGTCGCTTCGGCAATGTGCGGGTGATGAGGGTGTGAAGGTTTTGTTGTTTGAAGGTGGCGAGGCTTTGCGGTTTGACGAGGCCGCCATTGAAGCTGGCGTCAAAGGTACGCTGCGCGTGATGAAGGCGATAGGCATGATTGCCGTTGCACCCGCTGTTCTGGCGCATAGTGTGATTACGCGCTCTTCGGCCAGTTCATGGGTGCGGGCACCGGAGGGCGGGATTTTGCATTCGGTGCGGCAGCCGGGAGACCGCGTAGGATTGCGTGAGCCCATTGCGATTATCACGGATCCGCTTGGCACGGTGACGGTTCCGGTGTTTGCGGAAGAGGATGGAATCATCATTGGACGGACGAATTTGCCGATCGTGAACCGGGGCGATGCGCTGTTTCACATTGCGAAAATCAAGACCAAGGGTAAGGTCGCCATCCAGTCTACGCCGGATGAAGACGAGATCATCTGATGCTGGAAAAGCAGGCCTATCATCATGGTGATTTGCGTGAAGCTTTGCTGCTGGCGGCGGAGGCGGCGCTCAATGACATGGCGGTTGAGGATGTGTCTTTGCGTGAGATTGCAAGGCGTGCCGGGGTTTCGCATGCGGCTCCCAAACATCACTTTGCATCGTTGGGACAACTTTTTGCCGAGGTGGCGGCGCGGGGATTCGAGAATTTTTATGATGCGATGGAAGAGGCCGCAAACCGCAATGTGGACCAGTCACCACGGGCCCGCATGGTTGCAATGGGCCGGACATATTTGCGGTTTGCCGCAGACAATCCTGCCGTTTATTCACTGATGTTCGGCAAGCGCGACAATGTGATCTTGACAACACCGCGCCTGACCATGGCCAAGCTTGCGACGTGGGGCCAGCTTGAGGGCCAGGTGTCTGCGATGATCGGTGACCTTCGGGCACATTATGGTGCTGTTACGGTTTGGTCGGCATTGCATGGCTTGGCCATGCTGCGGCTTGAACGCAAACTGCCGCCACATGTAGAGCCGGAGGTGGCGCTTGAGTCGCTGCTGCGCACAATCGTTGCGGGTCTGGAAGCCGAGATGTGATAGAGGTTGAACTTACAACGCTGGCGCTTTTGGTTGGTGTGGGACTGGTTGCAGGATTTGTGGATTCGATTGCGGGTGGTGGTGGCTTATTGGCCCTGCCGTCTTTGTTGTTGGCGGGGCTTGATCCTGTATCTGCTTTGGCGACCAATAAACTGCAGGGGAGTTTTGGCACGGCTTCGGCCACGCATACATTCTGGAAGAAGGGTTTGTTGAAGCCGTCAGAACATGTGACAGAAATCGCAATGGTGTTTTCAGGAGCAGCGCTCGGAGTGTTGGCGGTGGCTTATGTGCCGACGGATTTGTTGCGACAGGCCATGCCGGTGTTGCTGGTGATTGTTGCAGGATATTTTGCGCTGTCACCGAAATTGGCGGTGGGAAAATTTCCGATTGCTGTTTTCTCTTTTTGTGTGGCTCCACTGCTTGGATTTTATGACGGCGTGTTTGGGCCGGGTACGGGGTCGTTTCTCATGCTGGCGCTGGTTGGATTTTTTGGATTGGGCGTTGTTGAGGCGACGGGGCGGACGAAGCTGTTGAACTTTACGTCAAACATTGCAGCGTTGTTGATGTTTATTCTGGGTGGGAAGATTGTTTGGGTAATCGGGCTCAGCATGGGGCTGGCGCAGATTGTGGGGGCGCAATTGGGGGCGCGGGTGGCGATTGCCAATGGCGCGCGGGTGATCAGGCCGCTTTTGGTGCTGGTGTGTTGTGCGATGGCGGTCAGGTTGTGGTGGGTGAGTTGAGTAAGGGACCTCATCCGGCCTTCGGCCACCTTCTCCAGCAAGAGGGCTGGAGAAGGGACGGCATTGATACCTCCCCAATGTTTGATAGTTAAGGGAGGTCTATATTCAGTCCCTTCTCCAGCCCTCTTGCTGGAGAAGGTGCCCAAAGGGCGGATGAGGTCCCTTCCCACTCTCACATAAACGCTTGAATGCCCGTCTGTGCGCGTCCCAAAATCAGCGCGTGCACATCATGCGTTCCTTCGTAGGTATTCACGGTTTCCAAATTCACCATGTGGCGGATGACGTGGTATTCTTCGGATATGCCGTTGCCGCCGTGCATGTCTCTTGCCATGCGTGCGATGTCCAGGGCTTTGCCGCAGTTGTTGCGCTTCATCAGGGAAATGGCGGGTGGGGCTGTGGTGCCGCGTTCGAGGGCTCTTCCCAACGCCAGTGCGCCGTGCAGGCCCAGAGCGATTTCGGTTTGCATGTCGGCCAGTTTTTTCTGGATGAGTTGGTTGGCGGCCAAGGGTTTGCCGAATTGTTTGCGGTCCAATGTGTATTGCCTTGCGCGGTGCCAGCAGTCTTCGGCTGCTCCCATCACACCCCAGGCAATGCCGAAACGGGCCTTGTTCAGGCAGGAGAAGGGACCACTGAGGCCCTTGGCTTTTGGCAGCAGGTTTTCTTCTGGTATTTCGACATTCTCGAGAATAATTTCACCAGTGATGGAGGCGCGGAGGGAAATCTTGCCTTTGATTTCGGGTGTTGAAAAACCCTTCATGCCACGTTCGACGATGAAGCCCCGGATTTCGTCGTCAAGCTTGCCCCAAATGATGGCGATGTCGGCGATGGGGGAATTGCTGATCCAGGTTTTGTTGCCGTTGAGCAAATAGCCGCCAGCGGATTTGACGGCGCGAGTTTTCATGCCGCCGGGGTCTGATCCCGCATCGGGTTCGGTGAGGCCGAAGCAGCCGATGATTTCGCCCGTTGCAAGTTTGGGAAGGTATTTTTTCTTCTGGTCTTCGCTGCCGAATTCTTCGATGGGGTGCATGACGAGGGAGTTCTGCACGCTCATGGCGGAGCGGTAGCCTGAATCAATGCGCTCCACTTCGCGGGCCACAAGACCATAGGCGACATAGCCCAAGCCGGAGCCGCCATAGGCTTCCGAGGTCATGACGCCGAGGAAACCCATATCTCCCAATTCGTTCATGATCTCACGGTCGAAGCGTTCATCGCGGAATGCGGTTTTGACGCGAGGGGCCAGCTTGTCGGCGCAAAAGGCGCGGGCTGAATCGCGGATCATGCGCTCGTCTTCGGTGAGGTTGCTTTCGAGATCGAGCGGATCTTCCCAATTGAAATCAGAGGTCTTGGCCATGGTGGTTCCGGTGTTGGAGTTTAACGTATTTGAGCGGGATGGGGGTGTGAAGTCAAATTTGCCGGGGTCGCAGGGGATCGCGAAACAACTTTTAGAGGGAATTAAAAAACCAAGGCTCAAATTTTAACACGGACGAATGACTTAAAATAAGGATGCGTTTATTTTAATAAGAGTGGCTACCTGATCAGCCCGCTCAACGCCTTGAACTCCGCCGTCCCAGCCCGTTCCAGCAGTTCAAACACCACCATTTCGGTATTCACGAGTTCAGCCCCGGCCGCCCGCATGCGCTCAAAGGCCAGTGCGGCTGACTCTGGTTTTCGTGACGACATTGCATCTGTTACAGCGAAAACACCAAAGCCTGCGTTCGCAAGATCAATGCAGGTTTGGAGGACGCAGACGTGGGCTTCGATCCCGGCCACGATGACGAGGGGGCGGCCTTGTTCGTGGAAGTTTATGAAGTGGGTCTTGAGGGCATCGTCGCGCCAGCAGGAGAAGCTGAGTTTTTCGAATGTTGTGGCGGTGGGGGATTGGAGGGACTGGACGGTGGACCCCAAGCCTTTGGGGTATTGTTCGGAGATGGTGACGGGGAGGTTCAGGGTTTCTGCTGCTTGCAGCAGGATTTGGGATTTGGTGATGACTCGGTCGGGGTGGGACATGGCAGGGAGGAGCCGGTCCTGAATGTCGATGAGGAGGAGGGAGGATTTGGTGGCGGAGAGGAGCATTTCAAAAGCCAATCAGTAAGTAAGGGATTGCGCGAGTGATCGGAAGAATTCCCTGCCCCTTGTGGTTAGGGCTATCGCATGTGTCAAAGAAAGGCCCTCATCCGGCGCTTCGCGCCACCTTCTCCCGCAAGCGGGAGAAGTGAAACAAGTGGACGTTGTTCACTTCACCCGCTTGCGGGAGAAGGTGGCTCGTGCGCCAGCGCGAGACGGATGAGGGCCTTTTTATCCATATACGATAGCCTGCCAAACTAAGGGGAGGGAGAAGAACAGGTGAGGTCACAGCTATTAAAGCCCAGTCTGCTGATCGTCTTTTCACGTATTTACGACTTTGGAATTAAGCGCCAAACTTTTTTTCAAGTCTGTTCAAATGTGCGATCACAGCTTCCTGTGCGAATTCTGATGGTGTGCACCCGATTGTCTCGGCGATAACGATCAGGCGAGCTTTTTCTTCCAATGACAGTCGTATTGTTGCCCTTGAATTTGACATGCAATGTCCTCCTGAATGGTGAAGTTTACTTTCTGAACCTGTTTGGCTTCTCAGTCAACTTTCCCTGTCACCAACAACCCAAACGCATAAACCTCAGCCACTTCCTTCAATCGGTCAAACCGCCCGGACGCGCCGCCGTGTCCTTGGTCCATGGTTATTTTCAGCATGAGAAGGTTTTTTGAGGTGTTCCGTGTACGGAGTTTTGCCACCCATTTTGCCGGTTCCCAGTAGGTGACGCGCGGGTCGGTGAGGCCGCCTAGTGCGTAGATGTGGGGGTAGGGTTGGGCTGACAGGTTTTCATAAGGTGCATAGCTCGCGATGGTTTTGTAGGCTTTTTCGTCGGCGATGGGGTTGCCCCATTCGGGCCATTCGGGGGGTGTGAGGGGAAGCGTGTCGTCGAGCATTGTCGTGAGGGCGTCAACAAATGGCACTTCGGCGACGATGGCTTTGAAGAGGTCGGGCTGCATGTTGGCGACGGCCCCCATGAGCAAGCCGCCAGCGCTGCCGCCTTGGGCGACGATGTTTCCGCGTGTGGTGAATTTATGTGCGGCCAGATATTCGCCGACTGAAATGAAGTCTTTGAAGCTGTTGGTCTTGAATTCCAGCTTCCCTGTCTTGTACCAACGGCGGCCTTTTTCCTGACCGCCGCGAATATGGGCGGTGGCGTAGACGAAGCCGCGGTTTACCAGTGAGAGAATGTTGGTGTTGAACCCTGCGGGCATGGACATGCCGTAGGAGCCGTAGCCGTAAAGCCAGAGCGGGGCGGTGCCATCGAGCTTGGTGGTCTTGTGATAAAGCAATGTGACAGGGATCATTTCGCCGTCGTGGGATGGTGCCAGTACGCGGCGGGCGACGTAGTCTGAGGGTGTGTGGCCGGAGGGTACTTCTTGCGTCTTCATCAGTACACGGACTTTTGTGCCCATGTCATAGTCAAAAACCTGGGCTGGTGTGGTGGGGGATGAATAGGTGAAGCGCAGGGTGTTGGTGTCGTATTCGCGCATGTCGCCGAAGCCCAATGAATAGGCTTCCTCGTCGAAGGCGATGGCGTGTTCTTCCTGGGTGTTGAAATTGCGAATGATGATGCGGGGCAGGGCGTTTTCGCGTTCCATGCGCACCAGCCAATTCTGGAATACGATGTAGCCGACGAGGAAGATGCCGGGGCGGTGGGGGACAAGGTCCACCCAGTTTTCCAGCGTGGGCTTGTCCACGGGTGTTGTCATCAGCTTGTAGTCTTCAGCTCCGTCCTTGTTCGTCTTGATGATGAAGTTTTCGCCGTGGTGGTCGAGGTCATATTCGAAGCCGGGGGTGCGGGGGGCAACACAGACGGGGGTGGCGTCTGGTTTTTCGGTGTCAAGCAACCAGACTTCCGAGGTGTCGTGATCGTTCACATCAATGGTGACGAAACGTCTGCTGCGGGATTGGCCCACACCAGTGAACATGCCCGTGTCTTTTTCTTCGAAGACCAGTTCATCGTCAGCCTGGGTGGTGCCGATTGTGTGGCGGAAGGTTTTGAGGGGGCGGTGATTATCGTCTTGCAGGGTGTAGTAAATGTGTTTCTGGTCGGGAGACCACACGGCACCACCGCCTGTTTTGATGAGTTCGTAGGTGCTGTCGGCGCCTGTGGAGAGGTCGCGGAATTTCAGGGTGTAGAATTCAGAGCCCTTGTCGTCATAGCTCCAGGCCGCTTGCTTGTGGTCGGGGGAGACCATGATGCCGCCGAAACTGAAATAGGGTTTGCCGGTTGCAAGCGCATTGCCGTCGAACAGGATTTCTTCCTCACCGCCGATACGAAGTTTGCGTTTCACCAGCGGATATTGCCCGCCTTTCACATGGGCTGACGAATAGAGATATGGGCCATCGGGGGAGGGTACGGAGGAGTCATCTTCTTTGATGCGGCCCTTGATTTCTTCGAACAGCAAATCTTGCGCGGGTTTCGTTGCGTCCATGATTGAGGCCGTGTGGGCGTTCTCGGCTTCGAGATATTCACGGATATCAGGCTTTAACAGTTTGGGGTCGTGCAGCACCTCCTGCCAGTTGTCGTCCTTCAGCCAGTGATAGTCATCGTGTTTTTCGATACCGTGCCATGTGGTGACATGGGAGCGCTTTTCGGCTGATGGCGGAATGGAGTTGGTCATGGTGCCTCGCAAATATTTGGGCCTATGTAGGCATTTACGGCGAAGCGTGCCAGTGCGGCGTGAAAAAATTGAAGCGGCGTTAACCATGTGGCGAAAGGTCGTCCGCTATGGGGTGGGATGCAGGGTCAGCGTTAATCAAAGTTGAAACTCTATGCTGCAAATCTGGCGACGGGAAGAGAAGGGACTACGGATACGCATGTCTGAATTACAGACCGCTCTGGCACAACACATGACAGCACCTGCTGCAAAGCCACGCATTTCCGCTGATGCCTTCCGTAACCTGACGGCACGGCTGAAAAAGCCGGATGTGGTGGTGCCGGATATGGTGCCAGTTGTCATTGTTGCCCCCGTCGTTGTGGCAGGGAGTGTGGCGACTGCGCCGATTGTCGAACCTGTCGTTGTGGTTGCCGAAGTTGAACCGCAAGTATCGGAAGCAGTTTCGTTCATCAGCGTTGAAGCTGAGGTGGAGCCGCAGCTTGACGGCAGCTTTGCCGAAAACTTCACCTATGTGCCTGAACCTGGAGAAGTCGAAACCCAGCCTGATCCCGCCGAAACTGACGAAGCGGTTGCACTGGAACTGGCTGAAAGGGCAATACAGCTCGAACTTGAAAATATCTGGCGGCTATTGCTGGCGAAATCCACGGCGGATGACCGTGCGCAATATTTGCGTGAAGTAGGCGACTATATCAATGACGATGAGAGCCTGGCTCCCGCCCCCGAATTTGACCTGTCCAAAATTGCACCTGCGGTCATTGAAGATCACGTTGCCGCAGACGTTGAGGTTGCGGAAACGGCCATGCCGGTGCTGGCTGACACGCTTCCTGTGGCAGAAGGCCAGGATCTTGGCGAGCTTATGCGCTCGCTGCTTGACATGATGGCATCCGGCAATGCGTCGGGTCAGCCGCAGGAGCGGGCACTGGCTGCTGATACATTGTTGCGACTGGTGCCGCGGCTGGACTTGAAACCATTGATCATGCTGTCACAGCGATTGGCGATGATGGACAGTCCGCCGCATTTGCTGGCTGCGCGGCTGATCCGCGATCCGCGGGTTGAAGTGGCCGGACCGCTGTTGCAAGACTGTCCGCACCTGACGGACAAGGATCTTGAATCCGTTGTTCTCGAAGGCGAGCCTGCAAAATTGCGCATGGTGGCGCGCCGCCGCAAGCTGACGCGGTCAATCAGTGACGCGTTGATCAAGTCTGGCGACCCTTCGGTGGTTCTCACGCTGGTTCGCAACATGGAAGCTGAAATCTCCCACGATGGTTTCCAGTCGCTTCTGGTATTGTGTGAGCACAACGAAGAACTGCTGGCTCCCTTGGCGACGCGGCATGATTTTCAGGCACCGTTTGCGTTTGAACTGTTCTGGTTGGCACCCGCACAGTTGCGGCGCTTTATTCTGACGCGCTTCCTGACCGATTCGGAAACGCTGACGAAAATTCTCAAAATCACGATGGCCACGCAAACGGAAGACGACGTTGAGCCGGAGCCAATGAACCAGCATGCCTTGCTGGAAGAACTTGAACGGGCGGCGCGGGGCCATGTTGAAATCGCTGCCGAGGAATTGGCTCTGCTCATGAAAGTGAGTACGGCAACGATGACACGCATTCTGGGTGACCTGCAGGGTGATGCGCTCGTCATCATGCTGAAAGCAGCAGGATATCCGCGCAGTTCCGTCAGCGGTTTGCTCAAGCACATGCAGGATGCGGATCTGCCTTTGGTCACACGTGAACGCGACATCAGCGAATTGCAGACGATGTTTGAGACCATGTCCTTCAACAAGGCGCGCATTTTGTTGACCTATTGGGATTGGGCGCAAGGCAAAACCGGCCCCTACGCACTGGTGCAATAGCCACTTTACAGCACCGAAAATTATATTTTCGGGACTCTTGCGGATCACGAACCGCCGATTCATACAAGGCCTTGAGTCGGTTGAAGTGACCGACATTGAATTGCGGGGCGGCAATGGAACGTGGAACGGGCGCGCAGGCGTTCCGTGCACAATTGATTGTGCCGGAGCAACGCCAACTTTATGACTATTGGCTGGAACTGGCATTGTCGGGTGCTGTTCCAAATCGGCGAGACATCAATCCGGTGCGAATTCCACGGCTTTTGCCAGGAATCAGTTTGATTGATGTGCATGCCAATCCTGACCACTGCCGGGTGCGGCTGGCAGGCACCAGGCTTCGGGATATCTATGACCGCGAAGTGACGGGAATGTTGATTGGCGACTTGCCCTGTGGCGACAAGGCTGACTATTGGCGGGCGGCTTACCGGCGGACCATTGACTTGGCGCTGCCCACCCAGGGTGTGGTGCGGGGCCCCATCGTGAACAAGGAACACGTGGTGCAGTACTGGTTGAAACTGCCGTTGCGCACAACGTCAGACAAGGTTGGCATGGTGCTGTGCTATGATCATTTTGTGCCTGCATCGGAAATTCTCCATGAACAGGAATACCGTTCGATTTTGGTCTCCTAAAATAAGTATTGATTCCGTTCTAATTTTGTTCTAGAACTCTTTCCTAGAAGGAGTTTGATGATGTTCGACGCGACTGGAATAGCCAAAGACAAGACAGAGGTGGTACCGCATGACGCCACATTTTTCTGGCGCTGCGGGTGCTGGCAGGTGCATGTGCGCGGTGCGGTTGCCTGCAAGCCTGTGGGCGCACGATATTCCAAAATGCTTGACCAGTTGAAACGCTCAGGTCGGCTTGAAGAGAAAGCACCGGGATTGTTTCGTCTGGCTGGGGTTTTGACACAGCCCGTCGTTGACGGGGCGGAAAGCCCGTTGTTGCGTTTGAGCCTGATGAAACAAAGTGATGGCACAGCAGTGCTGGACCACGAACAGGTGCGGGCGGGAGAACGTTTGCGGCGGGATTACGAACGGGCGCATCTCGGGGCGCGGGTTACCATGTCCTATGACATGAGCAGCGGCTCAAGCGGACGGCAGGCGCAATTCAGCGACAATCACGTTGAAAAACTGAGTGACGGGGCATTCGAGGCGCGGGACACCTTGCACCGGGCGCTGGATGCGGTGGGGCCGGAACTTTCGGGTATTCTGCTGCATGTGTGCTGCATGGCCGGCGGATTGGAGCAGGCGGAGATGCGACTGAACTTGCCGCGTCGTGCCGGAAAAGCGGTGCTGCAACTGGCGCTTACACGCCTGGCGCGGCACTATGGCTTCAAGACAACACTCCGCCATGGCGGGCCTGCGAAAATCGGGCATTGGGCGGCGGACGATTTCAGGCCGGGGATTGGGGCGTAGCGACGGCCGCCGCCGCATCGGCCTTGATTCTCGCCACCATTGACGCCAGTCCATTTGACCTTTGTGGGGTCAGGTGTTCCTTCAGGCCCAGTTCGGCAAACAGCGGCACGGCATCCATTTTCACAATCTCGTCAGTTTTCAGCGGTGCGTAAATCATGAACGCGATGGCGATCAGGCCCTTGACGATGAGGGCGTCGCTGTCGCCTTGCAGGGTCAGTTTTCCATCGACGGCAGGGGTGGAATAAATCCAGACCTGGCTGGCGCAACCGTTGACTTTGGTGGCACTGGTTTTAAGGGCTTCCGGCATGGCGGGAAGGGCGCGACCCAGGTCGATCACGTGTTTGTAACGGTCTTCCCAATCATCCAGAAAAGAAAAGTCTTCGCGCAATTGTTCAAAGCTGATGGCCATGGCCTGCACATAGGGTGTCAGGCTGTGAAGCTCAACCCTTTGGCTTTTTCCATTCAGGCAGCAGATCAGCAAGTGTGAGCGTGTTCTGGCTCTCTTTCAGGTTCACGGGCTTTGGGGGTGGGGAACCGGTCTGGATCGCATCGGCCACGGCGATTGCTGGTTCGGTTTTGCCGTTGTTGGCCCATTCGTAGATGAGTTTGGCGGAATATCTGGCCTTGCCATCCACCGTGCGGGTGACGCCGCCTGCCGTGACGCAGACGTTGGGGTTGCGCTGGCAGAAGCCACGCAGGTCCGCCATGGTTTCGGCTGCCGCTGCCACATAGGCAAAAGCACCAGGACTTGCGGGTTGTGCGCCAGCCGGACCCGGTGGCGGCGAGGGCAAGAAGGCCAAGGCTGCGCCCACGACAATTATTGTTCTCAGCATCCCCATGGTGTCACCTTCTGGTGTTCCTTTTGTCAAGTCGTCGTCATAGCACGGGGGGATTGGCACGTGGTGAAATGCAACTGCAAAATCCGAGTGATGGCGGAAACCATGTGTTAACCATAAGCGTCCGCTCAGAAAGGCAACGTTAACCAGCCGCATTGCACAGTGTGACCAGTCGAGTCGGTTGTGGGTCTGGGTCTTTGCGTAAACGAAAGAAAGCATCAGTCGTTGTGGATGAGCCGCGGCCATCCAGGCCCGTCGCTGTGGTCTTGTCAGCGGCGGCCTTCGTGGGCACCTGTGCCATTGTGTTCAATACGTTTTTTAACCAGGGTCTTGGCTTTAATCAAGGTTCGAGTGTCCCTATCGCCGTGGCGCAGCGGGATGGCACAACGCGGGTGACGGTTGATGCCTTGCAGAAAACCTCGCGCACCATCACCCTGAAATATGATGCGCTGGTGGAAGATGTGCAACGCGAGCTTTTGGCCACCGGTCATTTTGAAGGCTTGGTGGACGGTGTCACGGGTCCGCGCACCAAGGTGGCGATTGAGAATTATCAACGCGAAAACAAGCTTGATGTGACGGGTGATATTTCAAGGTCCCTGCTTGAGCACATCCAATATACGCGCAAACTGAATCAGGCGGCAGAGTTTACAGGCTCTGTGACGGCGGAAACACCCTTGGCACCGCCTGCGAAGAAGCCACTTCCGCAGCAGACGGTGACACCCAAGAAAGCAGTTTTGAAACCACTGGCTGCTTCTGCCGGAGACAATGCGGTTTCAAAATTGCAACTGCGTCTGGCTGCTTTGGGTTATGATCCCGGCAGCCGCTCCGGCCAGCTTGACGAGGGTACGCGTTCGGCCATCCTGATTTTTGAAATGGACCACGGCCTGCCCATGCAAGGCAAGATTTCGAAGGCGCTGCTAACAGCACTGAAAACGGTTGAAACGGTGAAGAAGCCTTGAAGCCATGTCCACCCGCCTGAAAACCGAGATCTGGGTTCAGGCATTCTTGCGGCGATGCCAGGGTGAGGGCAAATTCGGCGCTGTGTTGCACCGTGGCCATGCCGATGCCGGGGCCTTGATGGTGGTGATCAACCATCTTGATGGCACACACAGCCTGCTTGGACCGCCGCCTGGACCTGCTTATGATGATGAGGGTAACCGCCTGTTTGAAAAGCGCAGCAATGCGCCTTTGGCCTGGTCTGACGTCAATGAAAAAATCCAGCGTGCCCGAAGTTTTGACCACGATCTCTGGGTGATCGAGATTGAAGATAAATCGGGTTTTGCGGGATTGATGACGGAACCACCCTGACCTTTATGCATTTGTTAACCTTAACTGGTTTTGATCAGCACTATTGAAATTCAATCAACACGGAATACGGGAAACACATCATGGCTGCCATTCTGCCGTTTCAACAACGCAGCACATTTGAGACGCCAGCATTAGACCCCGGCCACTCCGCCACCATCATTATTTTCAATGGTGTGCGGGTGGAGCGAATTGATTTTGAGGCCCTGCGGGAAAAGTCGCGCATGGAAATGTATGGGCCAACGCGGATTGCGAATTGAAGTTGTTGCGCATACCCAAAAAATTGTCATTGCCGCACTTGTTGCGGCAATCCATCGTTGTACGAGCGTGATCTATCTGGATAGCTCCACTCTTGTTGAAGCATGGATTACCGCAACAAGTGCGGTAATGACAAACCTTGCGGTTTTGCGCCTTAAGTTTGCGCCTGTGGGAACAAGTGCGGTAATGACACTGTGAGTGGCATTGGCATCGTGCCTTCGCTTTTGTTGGACTGTCAAGACAGTCAAAAACCCAGCTTCAACCTTAGCCGCTCACCCGTGCGCAGCGACTTTTTTTGATGACATCCTCTGCCTCTTTGCGGAGCAGGAGATCGGCGATTGGCATCCAGAGTATGGCGACGCCCTGGTTTTCCTTGACAGCGATGCGCCAGCCAATGTCGTCGCCCGTGATGTCAGCGGCATCGTCACTGATGCCGAAAATCTGGGCGATCAGGCCGTTGTCGCGTGACAGTTCAACGGCGATGTTGTTGGTGTCGGCCTGGGTGTCATTGATGGCGTAAACCTGTTCGCCCTGAATGGTATAAACTGCAAAGGACCAGAACCCCTCAGGCAATTGCGCTGTGACCTTGACTGGTCCGTCTGCGACGTTGAATTTGCAAATGCCAACGATGTGTCCGGCCGTTGCAAATGGCACCAACTTCACCTGGGCAGACGAATCCAGAACAGCGAATGTATTGGACTGCGCGCCACCCAAGGCCACGTCGATGGCGGCACTGAACGAGCGGCTGGGCACGAACAGCACGTAACTGACGTGGGCGATAAAGGCCAATATGGTTGCGGTGACCAACCAGAAAAACTGACGGCGCATGGTTCAGCACCACAGCCGTTTGACGCGTGGCAATGTTGGCGCAACACCTGCAACATCATCAGTCACACCAAGCAACACGAGTTGCAGCTCATAATCGCCGGATGTCGGCGGCACCAGCCAGTTGCCGGGCACGGGTGAAACTGAAACTGACACTGCAGTTTCGCCTGATGTTTCGCGGATGGCATCAGAGGCGTCCAACGCGGTGCGCGAACTGCCTGATGAGGCGCTGACGAACCACCAGCGTGCGATGGGAAAAGCGCCTTCCATTGTGACCACACAATCGCCGCGCAGCCTGTTGCCGTCGTCGTCTTCAGTGCGCGCAAAAAACCGTGTTCCCTTTGGCGGCGGAAGCTGGCCACGCCGAAGAAAGTGGCCTGCGAGATAGGTTGACTGCAAATCCTGGTTGCCAGCGCGGATCTCGATCCAGCCGGTGTTGGAAACGGGGGTTGCACCGGATGCATTTTCCATCATGTATTGGGCAGAGAGGAGGCCCAGCCCCAGGCCTGTGACCAGCATGATGAGAGGAATGATTGCGCGATTCATTGTGATCGTTCTTAACCTGCAAAGGGCTGCGGTGGAAGCGTCACGCGGGGCTTAAAAACTGAAAAGCGGTTTCCGCTTTTTCTTGCGCTCTGGTGTGCCAAACAGCGTGTCGAGGAAGTTCCGTTTGGGTGCCCGCTGCACATTGGGCTTGGGCAATTGCAATGTTGTGTCGCCACTCGCAACTTTCCGGGTTGCGCGGGGAAACCGTTTTTTCTTCGGGCCATTCGGAGCAACGGCACGTTTCTTTTCGAAGAGGTTGAACATGCCGTTCAATACGTCCTGACCGGGGTCACCTGTTGTTGCGACTGCGGTATCAACTGTTGCATCGGGGGTTTCATCGGTGGTGGCGGCAGAAATCTCTACCAGTGGCGTGGCGCTTGCCACCTTGCTGTAGGTGTCGTCGAGCGGCAAACCGGCCAACCCTTCAGGCTGCAAGCCCTGTTCGGCAACGTCCATGATGCTTTTCCACAGCGGTGCGGGAATGCGGCCGCCGGTGACTTCGTTCATCGGCGTGAAATCATCATTGCCCACCCAAACGCCCGTGACGTTGTGGGCGGTGAAACCGATGAACCATGCGTCACGATAGCTTTGGTTGGTGCCAGTCTTGCCGCCTTGCGGGGCAAATCCCAAATCTGCTTTTTTGGCGGTGCCGGATTTGACGACGGCTCCCAACATGGAATTCAGGTCGGCGATGGTTTCTTCGCTCTCAACCTGTGGCGCTGCAACGGCGTTTTTGTCGCGTGCATAAATAATGTCGCCGGTGGGTTTGCGGATTTCGAGGACGGCGTAAGGAGAGGCCAGTTTTCCGCCGCCTGCGAAGGTGGCGTAGCCTGTGGTGAGGTCGAGCAGGGTCAATGATGATGTGCCAAGCACCATGGGTGCCCAGGTTTCCAGGTCCCCCCTGATGCCCATGTCGTGGGCTGCCTTGACGATGGGTTTGATACCAACATCAATCAGGATTTTCACGGGGATGGAATTATAAGAGTGGGCGAGGGCGGCGGTGAGGGTGACACGCCCTGCATATTTCTGGGTATAATTTTTTGGAGCCCAATTGCCGTAGGACACGGGGCTATCAACAACAATTTGATCCGGCTTCCAGCCTGCGCGCAATGCCGCGAGATAAACGAAGGGTTTGAAGGATGAGCCTGATTGACGCTCCGCATCGGTGGCGCGGTTGAACTGGCTTTCGGCATAGTCCTTGCCGCCGACAATGGCGCGAACCGCACCATCGGGCTCCATGGTCACAGACGCGGCCTGGCTGTATTTTTCCTTTTCGCCTTCAAGCACTATTGCGTCGGTGAGGATTTTCTCGCTGGCTTTCTGCAGCTTCATGTCGATGGTGGTTTTGACTTCGATGACATAGTCATTGGTAAGGCCGTAACTTTCGAGAACATCGAGCGTGTCTTGATAGGCCCAATCGAGGAACCAGTTTGGTGCTTCCAGATCCTTGTTGGCGACAATGATGGCGGGAATGCGCTTGGCCTGCAACAATTCGCCTTGGGTGATGAAGCCTGCGTCCAGCATGCGGTAGAGCACCACGTTGGAACGGGAGCGGGCCGCTTCGGGATTTTTATGGGGCGCGTAAGTGGTGGGAGCCTTGAACAGGCCTGCGAGAATGGCTGATTCAGACAGGTTGATATCGCGCACGGATTTACCGAAGTAAAACTGCGCTGCAGCCTCCACGCCATAATTGCCGCCACCAAGATAGGAGCGATCAAGATAGAGTTTCAGGATTTCCTGTTTGGACAGGCGGGCTTCAATCCACAGCGACAAAAAAGCTTCGTGCACCTTGCGGCGCAGCGTGCGTTCCGGCGACAGAAAAAGATTTTTCGCCACTTGCTGGGTGATCGACGAGCCGCCCTGGGCGCGACCATCTGACTTTGCATTGCGGACTGCGGCGCGAACGGTGCCGATCATGTCGACGCCGAAATGATCGAAAAAGCGGGCGTCTTCGGTGGCGAGCACGGCCTTGATCAGCAAAGGTGGAATGTCTTCCAATGGTATGGCGTCGTCCTGGCGAATGCCGCGCTGGCCGATGATTTCACCATTGGCGTCGGTGAAGGTCACGGCATAGGCGCGACCACGGTTCCACACATCGCCAGTTCCTGAAAACGGCGGCAGGGCGAAAGCGATAAGAGCAAAGACGGCAATCACGCCAAAGGTGAAAATGTCATCGGTCACATCAATCAGCCAGCGGCGCGGGCCGGAGATGCGGAAATAGCTGTGCAGGAATGAGGAGTAGGCCGAGCCGCCACGCTTGATGGCGTCCCATGTCTCAAACAGCGTCGAACTCACCAGGGAGTCCGCCGACCATATGGCTCTGAAAAGCCTGTTGCGTGTGGGCAATCGTGCCACGGTGACCCCAGGAAACGCCGTCAATTCAGCCGCGGAATGCGAGGGCGTCCCGGTCCTCATTCAACGGCAAGGCGATTCTAGCCAAATCACCTTTCAAAGTCGAGATTGCTTGGTAAAGATGGTGAAGCTAGGGCTGCATAGTCGGTTTGGCGATCAAAATTTGGGCAAAAACTGCAGGACTTGCATTAATTTTAAGCAAGAGGAATTGCCGATCAGTTGAGCTTGTGTTTTTTTCCAATTGATTCAAGGCGTCAACAATCTGTTCAATTGGTACGCAGTTTGCTTAATCTCCGCTGATGAAAAAATAAGCGCCAAAACGGCGAGGGATCAGATGACGCACACCACACGCTTTGCCATGGGGCTTTTCGGCCTTGTGGCGTTTTCCACGTCGGCTTTTGCGGAGGCGGCGGTTTTGAACACGGGCGATACGGCTTGGGTACTGGTGTCGACCTGTCTGGTGTTGATGATGACGGTGCCCGGGCTTGCCCTGTTCTATGCAGGCTTGGTGCGGAAGAAGAATGTGCTGTCCACGCTGATGCAAAGTTTTGCGGCGACCTGTCTGATTTCGCTGCTGTGGGTGGCGTTTGGATACTCGCTGGCCTTCAGTGGGACCGGTCCCTACATCGGTGATTTTGCGAAAGTGTTTCTGAATGGCATTGCGCCGGACGCGCTGACCGGCACAATTCCGGAATTGCTGTTCATGGTATTCCAGATGACGTTTGCAATCATTACGCCCGCGCTGATTTGCGGCGCTTTTGCGGACCGCATGAAATTTTCAGCCCTGCTGTGGTTTCTCTCGGCTTGGCTGTTATTGGTTTATGTGCCTGTGGCGCATTGGGTGTGGGGAGGCGGGTTCCTTGCGCAAATGGGCCTGAAGGATTTCGCGGGCGGCACCGTGGTTGAAATCAATTCCGGTGTTGCTGGTCTTGTGGCCGCGTTGATGCTGGGCAAACGCCGCGGCTTTCCGCAAGAGCCGATGGTGCCGCATAATCTGGTCCTCTCCGTAACGGGAGCATCGTTGCTCTGGGTGGGCTGGCTGGCGTTCAATGGCGGCTCGGCTTTGGGGGCGAATGCCACGGCGGCCTTCGCGCTGGTCAACACGCAAATTGCAGGTGCGGCTGGTGCGCTGGCCTGGATGGCGATTGAGTGGAAACGCCATGGGCGGCCTTCGGTGCTTGGCATTATTTCCGGCGCTGTTGCAGGCATGGTTGCGATTACGCCGGCTTGTGGTTTTGTGGCACCCATGGGGGCACTTGCCATTGGCATTCTGGCGGGCATTGGCTGTTATCTTGGCTCCACAAGTTTGAAGCGAAAGTTTGGCTATGATGACTCGCTGGATGTATTTGGTGTGCACGGCGTTGGCGGTTTCATCGGCACCATTGGCATTGGCGTGTTTGGATCGCAGGCTTTCGGCGGTGCGCCCGGTTTGATTGAAGGCAACGCGGCCCAGCTGTGGATCCAGATTGCAGGCTGTGCCATTGTTGCAACCTGGTGTGCGGTGATGAGTTTTGGCATTTTGTTCGTGATCGAAAAAGCCATGGGTCTTCGTGTGGACAAGCAAACGGAAGTCGAGGGCCTTGATCTCAACCTGCATGGTGAAGTGGTGCCGTGATGTGCTAAGGGCACATTATGACGACTGCACCTTTCTGGAAAACCAAAACGCTTGAAGCGATGTCGCGCGCCGAATGGGAAAGCCTGTGCGACGGTTGCGGGCGCTGCTGTTTGAACAAGCTTGAGGATGAAGACACGGGACGGTTCCTGTACACGCGGACGGCCTGCAAGCTGCTCGACCTGAAAACCTGTCAGTGTACGGATTATCCTGACCGTGCCGCACGTGTGCCCGACTGTGTCACGCTGACGCCAAAGATCGTGGGCGACCTTGGGTGGTTGCCGAAGAGTTGTGCCTACCGCTTGCTGGACGAGGGGCATTCGCTGCAATGGTGGCACCCATTGGTGTCAGGCCGTCAAGAGACGGTGACGGAGGCCGGAATTTCAGTTGCAGGCGAGGTCTATTCCGAAGAGGGAATTTCGGTGGATGAGTTGATTGATCATTTGTGGAAAATGCCGAAGGCGAAGCGGAAAGTGGTGAAGGGGTAGGGACGTCATCCGGCGTTGAGCGGTGCATGGGTTTTGACGGGCGGACCTGTGACGGGTCAGATCTATATTCGCGGTTTGAGCACCGGGTTCTCCGATCAAAGCGGTGGCCTTGTTGACAATATCAAGGTGTCAGCTGTGCCGCTTCCGGGGGCTGCAATATTGTTGTTGTCGGGCTTGGCCGGTCTGGGTGGCTTGTCACGCCGCCGCCGCCGTACTGCCTGAGGTTAACAGGTTCCAGTTTGAATGACGGCTCTTCAGCCGCCATTTTTTATGAGCGATCAAGCAGATTTTGGCCGCTTCACGTGTGGTGCTGACTTCAGAACCAACGTGCTGAAACCGTGTCCTCCTTCCTCCACGTGCAGCAGAAATGCCTTCCGCATTCCAGGCTCCCAAAATTTGTTGATATGCTCGGCGATGCCGTTGATGGCTTCTACTTCGGTGTAGCTTTTGAAGAAGTCGCTGATCTGGTTGGCCATGCGGACCATGTCCCGGGTTTGCATATTAATCTCCGTCGAAAATCATGACGCCCTGTTTCGAGAGGGCGGCAAGGTTGAGACCCGCCTGTTTTGCGAGGCGATGGGCGAGGGCGGTGGGGGCTGAGACGGTGGCCAAGGCACTGATTCCGACGATGGCACATTTCTGTACCAGTTCGAATGAGCAGCGCGATGACATCAGCACGAAGCCATGCTGCGGCGAGGTATGGGATTGCGCCATGGCACCGATCAACTTGTCGAGCGCATTGTGGCGGCCGACATCTTCGCGGGCGATGAGAATTGATCCGTGTGCGGAACACCATGCGGCGGCGTGGACGGTGCGGTTTACGGCATTCATGGGTTGGTGGTGGGGCAGATCTTTGAAGGCGCGGGCGACGGCTTCGGGGTCGAGGTGGGTTGGCGTCAGTTTATGTCTCGGCATACGGATGGCGTCGGCCATGTCTTCAATGCCACAGAGGCCGCAGCCGACGCGACCTTCCATGCTGCGGGAGATCATCCGTTCACGGATGATATGTTTTTCGTCAATTGCAAGATCGATAGTGAATCCTTCGTCCTGTGGCATGACGAGGACGTTGGATATGTGAGACACGTGTTTGATGAGGCCTTCGGAGAGGGCAAAGCCGATGGCGAAATCCGTGAGATCAGCAGGAGTGGCCATCATGACGGCGTAGGGGGTGGAGTTAAATTGCAGCGCGATGGGGACTTCTTCGGGGAGGGACCAGGTTGTTTTCACACCGTTCAGTGTGCCGGAGACAAATTGAGAGGCGGACTCGTTGACACACCCCCTCCCGGCTTCGCCGTACTCCCCCGGCGAAGGCGCCGAGGGAGAAACGGTTCTTTCTCCCTCGGCTCTAGCCGGGGGAGTACCCCGAAGGGGGGAGGGGGTATTTCCGCGCATTCGGTGCAAGCTCACTCCGCCGCCACGCGCTTGTTTTCGCGCTCGCGGGTCTCCCATTCGTCCTGCCAATCGGACTGACGGTTGGACAACGTCACCTGCACTGCTGTCACCTTGTATTCCGGGCAGTTGGTGGCCCAGTCGGAGAATTCTGTGGTGATGACATTCGCACCTGAGACCGGGTGATGGAATGTTGTGTAGACCACACCTTGCGCCATGCGATCCGTCACGTCGGCGCGCAGCGATGTAGCCCCCATGCGCGATGCTATCGACAACATCTGGCCGTGTTTGATGCCCCGCACTTCGGCGTCGTGCGGGTGAATTTCCAAAACATCCTCGGCGTGCCACATCACATTTTCGGTGCGGCGGGTTTGTGCACCCACATTGTATTGCGAGAGAATGCGGCCGGTTGTCAGGATGAGCGGGAACTCTCTTGTGGTGCGCTCGTTCGTCGGCACATATTCTGTGATCATGAAGCGGCCAAGGCCGCGCACGAATTTATCCACATGCATGATGGGTGTGCCATCAGGGGCTTCGTCGTTGACCGGCCATTGCAGCGAGCCCAGTTCATCAAGACGTGCGAAGGACACGCCTTTGAAGGTGGGGGTGAGGGCCGCGATTTCGTCCATGATTTCGGCGGCGTGTTTGTAACGCATGTCATAGCCCATGGCCTGTGCGAGGTCGCAGACCACTTGCCATTCATGCTTGCCTTGCAGCGGTTTCTTCACCTGGCGCACGCGGTTGATGCGGCGTTCGGCGTTTGTGAAGGTGCCGTCCTTTTCGAGGAATGAAGTGCCCGGCAGGAATATGTGGGCGAAGGCTGCGGTTTCGTTCAGGAAGAGGTCTTGCACCACAACGCATTCCATACTTTCAAGGGCATGGGTCACATGATTGGTATTGGGATCAGATTGCGCGATGTCTTCGCCCTGAACGTAAAGGCCCTTGAAGGTGCCTTCGACGGCGGCATCGAACATGTTGGGAATGCGCAGGCCCGGTTCATCGTCGAGGGTGGCGTTCCAGACGGCTTCGAATTGCTGGCGCACCGTGTCGTCGCTGACGTGGCGATAGCCTGGCAATTCATGCGGAAAGGAGCCCATGTCGCAAGAGCCTTGCACATTGTTCTGGCCTCTGAGCGGATTGACCCCCATGCCGCGCTGGCCAATGTTGCCTGTCAACATTGCAAGGTTGGCCATGCCCATGACCATTGTTGAACCTTGGGAATGTTCTGTCACGCCGAGACCATAGTAAATCGCAGCTTTGCCGCCTGTGGCAAAAAGGCGGGCGGCACCACGAATGGCTTCGGGGTCCACGCCTGCGGCGAGGCCGAGGACTTCCGGTGAATTGCTCCGTTCACGGATGAATGCCGACCAACGGGCAAATTCTGCCTGATCAATGCGCTCGGCGATGAAGGCCTTGTTCTCCAGACCTTCGGTCAGAATGGTGTGGGCCATGGCGTTTATGATCGCCACGTTGGTGCCGGGCATGAGGGGGAGATGGAATTGCGCTTTCACGTGCGGCGAGCGAACTGAGTCAGTTTTGCGCGGATCGACGACGATGAGTTTTGCGCCGCTGCGCAGACGCTTCTTCATGCGCGAGGCAAAGACGGGGTGACCATCTGTGGGATTTGCGCCGATGACCATGATCACATCGGCTTCATCGACGGATTTGAAATCTTGTGTGCCCGCTGAGGTGCCGAAGGTTTTCGACAGGCCGTAACCCGTGGGGGAGTGACACACGCGGGCGCAGGTGTCGACGTTGTTGTTGTGGAAAGCGGCGCGGATCATTTTCTGCACCACGTAAACTTCTTCATTGGTGCAGCGTGATGAAGTGATGCCGCCGATGGAGCCGCGGCCATATTTTTCCTGAATGGATTTGAAGCGCGTGGCGGCTGTGGTGATGGCTTCTTCCCAGGAGACTTCTTTCCACGGGTCCGTGATTTTATCGCGGATCATGGGGGAGGTGATGCGGTCCTTGTGGGTCGCATAGCCAAAGGCGAAACGGCCCTTGACGCAGGAGTGGCCTTCGTTGGCACCGCCGTCTTTATAGGGTACCATGCGGACGACATCATCGCCCTTCATTTCGGCCTTGAAGGAACAGCCAACGCCGCAATAGGCGCAGGTTGTGACCACGGAATGTTCGGCCTGGCCTTTGGCGATCACGGATTTTTCTGTGAGGGTGGCGGTGGGGCAGGCTTGCACGCAGGCCCCGCAGGACACGCATTCTGAATTCAGGAAATTCTCATCCATGCCTGCGGAGACGTGGGAGGCGAAGCCGCGGCCGTCAATGGTGAGGGCGAAGGTGCCTTGAACTTCTTCACAGGCGCGGACGCAACGATTGCAGACGATGCATTTTGCGGGATCGAAGGTGAAGTAGGGATTGGATTCGTCCTTGGCCTTGAAGCGGAAATTTTCTTCGCCGGATGGCCTTGTGGCAGTGGTGTGGTTGTCACCGGCGTAGCCATAGCGCACATCGCGAAGACCCACGGCTCCGGCCATGTCCTGCAATTCGCAGTCGCCGTTGGCGGCACAGGTCAGGCAATCAAGTGGATGGTCGGAGATGTAGAGTTCCATCACGCCCTTGCGCAAGTTGGCGAGGCGATCCGTCTGTGTACGGACTTTTATGCCCGCTGCGACGGGTGTGGTGCAGGAGGCGGGGGTGCCTTTGCGGCCTTCAACTTCAACGAGGCAAAGGCGGCAGGAGCCGAAAGCGTTGATGGAGTCGGTAGAGCAGAGTTTGGGGATCTTGGTGCCAAGTTCCATGGCGGCCCGCATGATTGAGGTGCCTTCCGGCACGGTGATTTCGTGGCCGTCGATTTCGAGAGTGATCATGGCTTCGGATTTTGAAGCGGGGGTGCCGTAGTCGGTTTCTTTGATCAGCATGGCAGTTACTCCGCCGCTATGCGCTGGTGGCGCGTGAAATCTTCCGGGAAATGTTTGACCGCGCTCATCACGGGCATTGGTGTCAATCCGCCCATGGCGCAGAGAGAGCCGTCGGTCATGGTTTGGCAGAGGTCTTCCAGCAAGGCGAGATTGGCGCTGACGTTTTCGCCTGCAACGATCTTGTCGATAGTCTCGGCACCTCTTGTTGAGCCAATGCGGCAGGGGGTGCATTTGCCGCAGGATTCGATGGCGCAGAATTCCATGGCGAAGCGGGCTTGCTGGGCCATGTCCACTGTTTCATCAAACACCACAATGCCGCCGTGACCGACCATGGCGCCGGCTGCGGCCAAGGTTTCGTAGTCCATGGCGATGTCGAGTTTCGTGGCGGGGATATAGGCACCGAGGGGGCCGCCCACTTGCACGGCGCGAATGGGCTTTCCCGTGAAGGTGCCGCCGCCGAAATCATTGATCAGTGTACTGAGTGTTATGCCAAATGCTTTTTCGACAAGGCCGCCTTGTTTGATGTTGCCCGCGAGTTGAAAGGGCAGGGTTCCTCTTGATCGGCCCATGCCATAATTTTTATAGGCTGCGGCACCTTTGGCGAGAATATAGGGGACCGCTGCAAAAGAGAGCACGTTGTTGATTATGGTGGGTTTGCCAAAGAGACCAATGAGGGCGGGGATTGGCGGTTTGGCGCGGACCATGCCGCGTTTGCCTTCGAGCGATTCCAGCATGGCGGTTTCTTCGCCGCAGATATAGGCACCGGCACCGCGGCGCACTTCAAGCTGGAAGGATTTGTCCGTGGACTGAATATTCGCGCCAAGCCAGTTTGCGCTTTCAGCGATGCTGACTGCCTGTTTCATGGTGGCGATGGCATCGGGATATTCCGAGCGGATGTAAATGTAGCCCTTGGTGGCCCCTGCGGCGATTCCTGCAATCGTCATGCCTTCAATGAGCATGAATGGGTCGCCTTCCATGACCATGCGGTCTGCGAAAGTGCCAGAGTCGCCTTCGTCGGCATTGCAGCAGACATATTTCTGGTCGCCCTTGGTGTCGAAAACGGTTTTCCACTTGATGCCCGTCGGGAAGGCGGCACCGCCGCGCCCACGCAGGCCAGAGTCGGTCACTTCCGCCACGATGACTGCGCCAGCGAGTTTGAGAGCTTTTGACAAGCCTTCGAAACCGCCATGGGCAATATAGTCAGTGATGGACACTGGATCTGTGAGGCCTGCCCTGGAGAAGGTGAGGCGTTCCTGATTTTTCAACCAGGGCAGGGCTTCGACAAGCCCGTGGCCCAGTCTGTGGGATTTTCCCTCGTGGAATCCCGCTTCGAAGAGGGATGCAACATCGGTGACTTCAACAGGGCCGTAGCCAATGCGGCCTTGTGCTGTTTCCACTTCAACAAACGTCTCCAGCCAAAACATGCCGCGTGACGAGTTGCGAATGATCTGTATACTGATGTTTCGTGCTGCCGCTTCGGATGCAATGGCCGCAGCCACTTCATCAGCACCAACGGCCTTGGCGGCGGAATCCCTGGGGATGAAAATCTTGATGGTCATGCGAGTTCTCCCACCAGCTTTTCAAACTTGGCGGCGTTGACCCGTGCCACCGGTTTTTCATTGACCATGATGGCGGGGGCAGAGGCGCAGAGACCGAGGCAATAGGTGGCCTCGAGAGTGATCCTGTTGTCGGCGGTGGTGCCACCCATCCGTACACTGAGGAATTTTTCGGCCATGGCCTGCAATTCGCGCGCACCCATGGACTGGCAGGCTTCGGCGCGACAGAGTTTGATATGATGTTTGCCGGAGGGCTTCAAATGAAAGTCGTGGTAGAAAGTGGCCACGCCGTAAACTTCGGCCCGCGACAGGTTCAGGGCCTTGGCGATGACGGGGAGGGTATTTTCAGGCACGTGACCGATTTCCCCCTGCACATCATGCAGGATTTCCAACAGCGCATCGGGCTTGTTGTCGTAGTGTGCACAAATCGCTTCGGCTGGACTTTTGGCAAAAGCGAGGAGGGTGGTTTTTCCGGTCATAGGCTATATTAGGCCGCAGGGCCGAAAAGCGCAAATTGAGTGGGGCTATGGAGTCATAGGCTCTGTCAATGGTTAACCGCTTTTGCCGACTCGAACAGAGCCTTGATCAAAGGCGATTGCGGTTCGCGGTCCACTGCCACCAGTCCGACCTTATGTGACACTGTGGGTTCGGCCAGCGGCACGGCGACTACACCTTCGAGGGCGCCGAGGGCGTTTTGGAAATAGTCTGGCATGATGGAACAAAGGTTCATACTTCTGACTGACGAAATCAAATTCATGATGGAATTTGTCTCGAGTCTCGCCGTGGGCTGCACTTTGGCTGCTGCGAAGGCGCGGTCGATGATGCGGCGGTTTTGCATGTTGGGGGTGAGAAGGCATAAAGGCTGTTGCGCGGCTTCAAACCAGGTTACGGATTTTTGTTTGGCGATTTCGTTTTCGGTCGAGACGAAGAGACAGTAGTTCTCGCTGAAGAGTTCAGCGTGCAGCAAGCCTTCGACGGGTTCATTGTCGAGATAGGTGATACCAGCTTCGATGGAAAAATCACTCAGTGCACGGATGATATCTTCGGAGGAATGGGAGAGAATGGTAAAGTCCACTGCCGGATGGGCGAGATTCATGGCTTGCGTCAAAAGCGAGACTTTGGGCAGGGCTGAGGGAATGACGCCCAGTACCATGCGGCCCACGAGTTGGCCTTTTTTGCCTTTGATTGAAGCGAGTTCGCCCTGCAGGGATTGCCAATTGTCGAGAATGAGGTGGGTCCACTTCAGCACGCGCTCACCTTCGGGCGTCAACCCAATATAGCGTTGACCGCGTTCCAGCAGGGGGACGCCGAGCTCCTGTTCGAGTTGACGGATCCGGCCTGAGAGTGTGGGCTGGGTGATGTTGCAGGCTTGTGCAGCACGCGTGAAATGCTTTTCACGGGCGAGGGCGGCGAGGTATTGCAGTTGGCGAATGTCCATTTATGCACAATAGCTTAGGGGATGATTTCAGGCACCAAGATAAAATAAAAGCGGTTGAAAGGAAAATAGTGCTTGACACCGCGCGGCGGTTCGTGTAGGAATTGAAACACTCCAGAAATGGGTGAGGACGGAAGTTGTGGTTCTTACGCCAGATTTGTGGATCATCTCATAGATTCTGTATTTGTATCGACGGCCCTTCGAGGCCCGCAAAAGGGCGGGCACCTCAGGGTGAGGTTTTTTTATATCCTCATCCTGAGGTGCGAGCTCTTGCGAGCCTCGAAGGACTGGTCGATCAGATTGGGTTTTCAATCGTCTGTAAACTAAAATACTATAATATGAAAATAGTGCTTGACACCGCGCGGTGGTTCGTGTAGGTCTTGTCATACTCCAGAAATGGGTGAGGACGAGAGTGTTTCGCCCGGCGGCCCTTCGAGGCTCGCAAGAGCTCGCACCTCAGGGCGAGGGACATTAAAAAGAGGACATCATTGATGACGACACCAACTCCGCCGCCGGGTGATCCGGTTTGGGCGCATGTTCGCATGCGTTATGAGCAAGACCAGGAAGCTGTTGGAGTGATTGCCGAAGAGGTGGGCTTGCACCGCATGGGGCTTTCATTGCTGGCCAAAAAGCTGGGCTGGCGTTTGCGGGGAAAACCGCGTGTGGTGCCGCGAAAGCCGGGCAAGGGCGAGACAACGGCCGCCACCATCAAGCGGGTTAAAGATATTCTGCAGCAACGGCTTTCCGAGCTTGAGGAGCAGATCCGCGCACTTGGACTGGAAGTCGATGCGATTACAAATGAACGACAGATGCGATCCACCAACCTTCTGGTGCGCACGCTCGAAATGGTGATGGACCTCGAGAGCAAGGAACGCATACGCAAACGCAAGGAAGTCCATGCCCACAAATATTTTGATGACGAGCAACGTCGACAGCTTGCGGACAAGATTGAACGATTGCAGCACGCATGGCGAGGCACAGAAGGTGTCGAAAATACTGCTGAAGAACGAAGTGCTGGAGTTGAACAACCAGTGGCTTTACTGGGCGAGGCTGGAGCAGCAATTGCCACCGGCGGGACTTGAGTTTCGCAACTGGCTGGTGCTGGGCGGACGTGGGGCTGGTAAAACCCGTGCCGGGGCTGAATGGGTGAAAGCGCTGGCGCTCGGAATTTTTGAACCGGTGATCCGGCGCTGTTCGCGCATTGCGATTGTAGCGCCGACTTATGATGAGGCGCGGTTGGTGATGATTGAAGGTGTGTCCGGCCTGCTGGCAGTTCACCACGCGGATGAGCGGCCGAAATATGAACCGACAAAGCGCACCCTGACATGGAAAAACGGTTCGATTGCGCAGGTGTTTTCAGCCGATGAGCCCGACAGTTTGCGCGGGCCCCAGTTTGATGCGGCCTGGTGTGACGAATTGGCGAAGTGGAAACGGGCGGAGGAGGCGTGGATGAATGTGCAAATGGCATTGCGGTTGGGAGATGTGCCGCAGGCGGTGATCACCACAACACCACGTGCCACCAGATTGATCCGTGAACTGATGAATGATGCGGCCACCGTGGTAACGCGCAGCAGGACGCTGGACAATGCGGCGCATCTGGCGCCGACGTTTCTGACAGATGTGTTGGCACGCTATGGCGGCACGGCACTTGGGCGGCAGGAACTTGACGGTGAATTGGTGCTGGATGATGCGGATGCGTTGTGGAAGCGCGAAATGATTGAACTGAGCCGTCGCAAGGTGGTGCCGGAATTGAAGCGCATTGTGGTGGCAGTCGATCCGCCAATCACATCAGGTGCGAAGTCGAATGCCTGCGGTATTGTGTGTGTGGGGCTTGGTGTGGATGGGCGCTGTTATGTTCTGGAAGATGCCAGTGTGAAACGCATGCGGCCTTTGCAGTGGGCCGAGAAAGTGGTGGCTGTTTTCAAGCGTTGGGAGGCGGACCGCATTGTGGCGGAGGTCAACCAGGGTGGCGAGATGGTGCGGGAATTGTTGATGCAGGCGGATGCGTCGGTGCCGATCAAATCGGTGCATGCCACGCGGGGCAAGCGGGCCCGGGCGGAACCCGTGGCGGCTTTGTATGAGCAGGGGCGGGTTTCGCATGTGGGTGGATTTCCGGCACTGGAGGATGAGATGTGTTCGGCGATTGGTGAGGGTTCCAGAAGTCCGGACCGGATGGATGCGCTGGTTTGGGCGGTGACGGAGTTGATGTTGCGGAAGGTGAGTGAGCCGCGGGTGAGAGCTGGTTGAACGTGGCAGTTTGCATGCTTCGAGGCTCGCAAGAGGGCTCGCACCTCAGCATGAGGGAAACCTGTTGCGCTGTCCTTCATGTTCAACATGAGGAAGACCTGTTGCGCTGTCCTTCATGTTCAACATGAGGATGTTCAGCCTGAGGGGGACCCTGTTGCGCCGTCCCTCATGCTGAGGTGCGCCGCCCTTTCTTGCGGTGCCTCGAAGCACGCACATTGTTGCAGCTCGATAAGAATGTGAAGAGGAATTGTGATGTTTGAAAAACTGAAATCAATGTTGACGACGAAGGCTTCGGCGACTTCTTCTATTGTCGCCTTGCACACTGCAGGGCGTCCGCAGTGGACTCCCTTGAATTATGGGGCGCTGGCCAGGACCGGCTTTGCCGGCAATGTTGTTGGCTATCGTTCCGTGCGGATGGTGGCTGAGGCTGCGGCTTCGATTCCCTTGTTGCTTTATGTCGGGGGCAAAGAGGTGGCTTCGCATCCGTTGTTGTCGCTGGTACAGCGGCCCAATGCGATGCAGACCGGGCGGGATTGGTTGGAGTCGCTGTTTGCCTATTTGATGGTGGCGGGCAACGCCTATGCTGAACTTGTGACGCTGGATGATGTGCCGCGTGAGCTTTTTGCGCTTCGCCCAGACCGGATGCAGGTGGTGCCATCGCGGGCGGGGTGGCCTGAGGCTTATGAATATTCCGTGGGCGGACAATCGGTGCGGATGCCGCGTGAGCATGTGCTGCATGTGAAGATGTTCAACCCGACGGATGACTATTATGGTTTGTCGCCGCTTGAAGCTGCGGCGCGCTCGATTGATACGCATAATGCGGCGTCGGCCTGGAACAAGGCGATGCTGGATAATGCCGCACGGCCATCGGGTGCGCTGGTGTTTGGCAGTGATGATGGTTCGCTGACCACAGAGCAATTTGATCGGCTCAAGGCAGAATTGGAGAACACCTATCAAGGGACTGCCAATGCGGGGCGGCCGATGATTTTAGAGGGTGGCCTGGACTGGAAAGAAATGGGTCTCAGTCCCAAGGACATGGAATTCATCGAGGCGAAGAATATCGCGTCACGCGAAATTGCGCTGGCCTTTGGTGTGCCGCCCATGTTGCTGGGGATCCCCGGCGACAATACCTATGCGAATTATGCCGAGGCGAACCGGGTGTTGTGGCGGCAAACGGTGGTGCCGCTTGCTTGTCGATTGGCGGATGGTTTGGCGGCGCTGTTGCAGCCTTATGCTGATGGGGTTTTAAAGCTGGTGCCGGATCTGGATCAGGTTGAGGCCTTGGCACCGGACCGCGACGCATTGTGGAAGCGGGTTAATGACGCGGCGTTTTTGTCGGTGGACGAGAAGCGGGCGGCTGTTGGTTATGGCGGGTAGCTGACTTCCCTCACCCGCCACTGCGTGGCGACCTCTCCCGCAAGCGGGAGAGGTGAAGCAAATAAACAAGAAAGGATTGTCGACATGAACCAACGTCTCAGTGAGCGCGGGGCGAAGAGGCTTGTGCCTGTGTTGCCTGGCAGTGGGGTTTTTGAGGGTTATGCCAGTTTGTTTGGCAGGCGGGACAGCCAAGGTGATGTGGTTTTGGCGGGAGCTTTTGCGCAGTCACTTCGGGTGAAAAAGCCTGAGAACATCCGCATGCTGTTTCAGCACAACCCCGCAGAGCCAGTCGGCACATGGATTGACATGGCTGAACGCGAACGCGGGTTGTTTGTGCGGGGACGTTTGAATTTGCGGGTGCAGCGCGGGCGTGAACTGCTGGCGCTTTTGGAAAGTGGCGGGCTTGATGGTTTGTCCATCGGGTTCAAAACCGTCCGTGCACGGAATGATCGTGCTTCTGGCACACGGCAATTGTTGCAGATTGACCTTTGGGAAATCTCGCTTGTGACCTTCCCCATGCTGGATGGTGCACGGGTGAGCACGGTGAAAAGCGCGGCACGGGCCCGCGCGGACGCTTACTTCAAACTTCCGCCCGAACCTTTGAACACAGGAGTAGTTTAAAACATGGATATGCATATGCCGTTTGAAACCAAAGTGGCGCATGAGGCAACGCATGATGATGTGCTCAGCGCATTTGAAGCCTTCAAGGACGCCAATGATGATCGTCTGGCGCAAATTGAAAAACGCATGAGTGCTGATGTTGTGACGTCAGACAAAGTTGACCGCATCAACAAGGCGGTGGACGAGTTGATCCTGAAGTCGCGCCGTCCGTTCTTGTCGGCGGAAAAAATGGTTGAACCTTCGGAGCACAGCCGAGCGTTTGGCATGTATGTGCGTCGCGGTGAATCGCATGGCCTTTCAGCGATTGAACAAAAGGCCATGTCGGTTGGTTCAGGCACGGATGGTGGCTATCTGGTGCCATCGCAGACCGAGGCCGAGATTGCGCGGCTGTTGTCTAAAGCCTCGCCCATTCGTTCGATTGCGGATGTGCGGCAGAGTTCAGTGACGCTTTACAAAAAGCCGTTTGCCACAGCGGGTGCTGCCACGGGTTGGATCGGTGAAACGGCGGCGCGTCCGCAAACCAATTCTCCCGTATTGGCGGAATTGCAATTTCCGGCGATGGAACTTTATGCCATGCCGGCGGCCACGCAAGCGCTGCTCGATGACTCGATTGTCAATCTGGATGAGTGGTTGGCGCGGGAAGTTGAAACTGTTTTTGCCGAACAGGAAACCGATGCGTTTATCAATGGTGATGGCATTACGAAACCCAAGGGTTTTTTGAACTATACCAAGGTGGCGCAGACCGCCTGGACCTGGGGCAATACGGGTTATATTCCCACTGGTGTTGCCGGTGGTTTTGCGGCGTCGAACCCGACGGACAAGCTGGTTGACCTCATCTATGCGTTGAAGGCGGGGTATCGCCAGAACGGTTCCTGGGTGATGAGCCGCAATACGCAGGCGCAAATTCGCAAATTCAAGGATGCGCAGGGCAATTACCTGTGGCAGCCGGCGGCAGTCCCCAATGGCAATGCGTCGCTGTTGGCGTTTCCGGTGATCGAGTCAGAATACATGCCGGACATTGCCACGGATGCGCATGCTGTGGTGTTTGGCGATTTCAAGCGTGGCTACCTGATTGTGGACCGCGTGGGGGTTCGGGTGTTGCGTGATCCGTTCTCCACCAAGCCGTATATTCTGTTTTATACGACGAAGCGTGTTGGTGGTGGCATTCAGGATTTTGATGCGATCAAGACGCTGAAGTTTGGTCTGACCTGACAGGCAGAGAATAGCGAATAGTGAGTAGCGAATAGGGAAATCGCACTCCACTATTCGCTACTCGCTACTCGCTACTCGCTATTGGCTATTCGCCCCTTTTTCCTGGAGAAATTTCATGTCTCTTGTTTTGACTGCTCCGCCTTTGGTGGAGCCGGTGGGTTTGGCTGAGGCCAAGGCTCATCTTCGGGTTTCGCATGTGGATGATGATATGATCATCAGTACACTGATTGTTTCGGCACGAAGGCGGGTTGAGTCCAGGACCGGGTTGCGTTTGATCTCGCAGGGTTGGTCGCAGTTCATGGATTGCTGGCCTTGTGTTGGCATGGTGGAACTGGATGTGAACCCGGTGAGTGCTGTGTCGGATGTTGTGATCTATGGCGATCTTGATACGACGTCGACGGTTGATCCGGCGCATTATTTTCTCGACGCCACGTCAAGCCCGCCGCGTGTGGTGTTCAGGCAGGGGCGCAATCCGTCGCCGCCGGGGCGTCGAGCCAAGGGTATTGAAATTCGGTTTACAGCGGGCTTTGGCTTGGCTGCGGCGGTGCCTGCGGATTTGAAGCAGGCCGTGTTGTTGCTGGTGGCGGATGCCTATGCGCATCGGGGTGATGAGAGTGTTCGCGTCATGCCGTCTGCAGTGCTTGAACTGATCAACGCCTATCGCGTGATGAGGATTTCATGAACCCGGCGCTGGCTTTGATACAGGCGATGCGTTTGGCGTTGTTGGCGGATTCAGCCTTGATGGCGCTGCTGGGGGGCGGGCATGTGTTTGATGAGGTGCCGCGTGGCGAGCAGGTGCTTGGGTTAAGTTTTGCCAGTGTGGAAACGCGGGATTGGTCTGTCATGGACCAGAAGGCGCATGAGCATTTTGTTACTGTTGATGTGGGCACCAATGAGCGGGGGCGGGCGCAGGTGCTGGCGATCTGTTCACGTGTAGAGGCGGTGCTGGATAATGCTGCGCTGGTGTTGACAGATCACCGCCTGATCAATTTGCGCGTCATTTTTTACAGCGTGGCGCGGATGAAGAACGAGAAGACATTTGGCGCGACATTGAGGTTTCGCGCCGCCACTGAACCCAATTAAGGAGAAAGAATATGGCCGCACAAAAGGGCCGCGACCTGTTGCTGAAAGTCGATGCAACGGGCGGCGGGAGCTATCAAACTGTGGCGGGGCTTCGCGCTTCCACATTGTCATTCAATGCTGAAACGGTTGACGCAACGTCGCAGGAAAGTGTGGGCGCATGGCGCGAATTGCTGGCAGGGGCGGGGCTGAAGACGGCCGCTTTGCGGGGCCATGGAATTTTCAAGGATGCGGCGAGTGACGCGACGGTGCGTTCGTATTTTTTCAACGGCACGATTTTGAATTGGCAGGCGATCATTCCGGATTTTGGCATTGTGCAGGGGTTGTTTCAGATTACGGCGCTGGAATTTTCCGGGCGGCATGATGGCGAGGTGACGTTTGAAGTGTCGCTCGATTCCGCAGGCCCGCTTACGTTCACGGTGATCTGATGGCCAACCGGCATCGGGGTGAGATTGAGGCGCGGTTTGACGGTGTTGAATACACGTTGTGTTTGACGCTGGGGGCCTTGGCGGAACTGGAGCACGCTTATGGCGGCGAGGACGTGCTGGCCTTGGCGGAACGTTTTGAGCAGGGGCGGATCAAGGCATCGGATGCGATCAAGGTGATTGGGGCAGGGTTGCGCGGGGCGGGGCATGCGGTTTCGGACGACGAGGTTTCGCGGTTTCGCATGGACGATGGGGCTGCTGGTTTCATGCGGATTGTGGTGGATTTGCTGAAGGCTACGTTTGCCGTTGGCTGAGCGCTTTCCATGGCTGGCGCTGATGCGGTTGGGCATCGGGACTTATCATTTGTCGCCTCGCGAGTTTTGGAATTGCACGCTGCGGGAACTGGTGTTCACGCGGGGTGTGGAGGGTGTTTCGCGGCTGGGGTTGGATGAATTGATGCGGGCTTGGCCGGATTGAATGGTGTGCGTGCTTCGAGGCTCGCAAGGGCTCGCACCTCAGCATGAGGGAGACTTGTGATGTTGCGAAACAGGAGAGTGGAGGATTTATGGACTCACAACCACAAATATCTTTGAAAACTGCAGAACTCAAATCCGACATGCAAGACTTGTCGCGGCTGGCTGACTCGTTTGGGTCGAAGCTTGTCACCTCACTTGCCGGGGCCGTGGTGCATGGGCGGAAGTTGTCGGATGTGTTTCGCGGACTTGCCTTGTCGATGGCGAACCAGGCTTTGTCGATGGCGATCAAACCCTTGGGGAATTTGCTCGGCGGGTTGTTTGCCAATGCGCGGGGCAATGTGGTCACACCCTTTGCATCGGGTGGTGTTGTCAACAGTCCGATGTTGTTTCCCATGCGCAATGGCACGGGGCTTATGGGGGAGGCTGGGCCTGAGGCGATCATGCCGCTTGCCCGTGGATCCGATGGAAAACTGGGTGTGCGCGGCGGGGGTTCTGCTTCGCATGTGACGGTAAATATTTCGACGCCGGATGTGCAGGGCTTCCGGCAATCGCAGGGACAGGTGGCAGCCATGGTGGCGCGGGCAGTTGAGAGAGGGCAGAGGAATCTTTAGATGGCATTTGATGATGTGAGATTTCCCACGGCGATTTCGCGTGGGGTTGCGGGTGGGCCGGAACGGCGGACGGATGTGGTCACCACGGCTTCCGGGCGCGAGGAGAGGAACAGCCGCTGGGCCAATTCCCGGCGCAAGTACAGCCTCGGGTTTGGGGTGAAGACGATTGCGCAGTTGCATGATGTCATTCAGTTTTTTGAGGGTCGGCGCGGGCGGCTGCATTCGTTTCGGTTCAAGGACTTCACTGACTTCAAGTCAAGTGCAGCCAATGCTGTTCCTCAGCGTACGGATCAAATTCTGGGGACGGGCAATGGCGTGCAAGCGGCGTTTCAGCTGGTGAAGCATTATGGCGGGCCATCGCGGAATTACGTGCGAAATATCACGGCACCTGTGGTGGGTACGGTGTTGGTTGCGGTGAATGCTGTGGCGTCGCTGGCGTTCACACTGAATGCTGTCACAGGTGTGATTACTTTCAACGCGGGCAGCATTCCCACCGTTGCTGCCGTTGTCACAGCGGGTTTTGAATTTGATGTTCCCGTGCGGTTTGACACAGATGAAATCACCGTCAATCTCAAGCATTTTGAGGCGGGTGAAATTCCCGATATTCCGCTGCTGGAGGTGTTGCCATGAGAACACTGCCTCCCGGTTTTCAGGCGCATCTCGATAGCGGGAACACGACGCTCAGCCATTGTTGGCGGGTCACTCTCAAGAGCGGCGAGCGGCTTGGTTTTACCGACCTTGATGTGGACATGAATTTTGATGGCACGCTGTTTGAAGCAGCGGCAGGATTTACCGGCAGCAGTATTGAATCGTCGCTTGGATTGTCGGTGGACAACATGGAGGCTGAAGGCGCGTTGAAGTCGGCGCGGCTGGATGAGGCGCGGTTGAAGGCGGGAGATTTCGACCATGCAGCAATCGAAATCTGGCGGGTGAACTGGCTGGATGTTTCACAACGGATCTTGTTGCGGAAAGGCCATCTCGGCGACGTGAGTTACGGGAACGGTGCCTTCAAGTCGGAAATCCGGGGCTTGTCGCATTTGCTGTCGCAACAAAAGGGGCGGCTTTACCAGTTTGGTTGTGATGCAGAACTGGGGGACGCGCGTTGCGGGGTCAATGTTGCGACGGTGGCTTTTGGCGATGCGGGTCTTGTCGCTTCTGTGGAGGACGCGGCTGTGGTTTTGAGCGGCATTGCGTTTCAGGATGACTGGGCGACACGGGGGCGGTTGAAATTTGTTGGCAATGGCAAAAGCGTTGCCGTGAAGCGGCAGCGCAATGTGGGGGCTTTGACGCGGGTGGATTTGTCGGCGGCTTTGGCTTTTCCGGTGAATGTGGGAGACAGTGTTTTCCTGACGGCGGGATGTGACAAGCAGTTTTCGACCTGCAAGGCGAAATTTTCAAACGCGGTAAATTTTCGCGGCTTCCCGCATATGCCCGGCACGGATTTTGTGGCGACGTTTGCGACGTCGGGTGATCCCAACAACACTGGCGGGAAACGCGCATGACACGGTCTGAGCGGGTGGTGGCCGCTGCACGCGGCTGGATTGGCACGCCCTATCTTCACCAGGCAAGTTTACAGGGTGTGGGATGTGATTGTTTGGGGCTGGTGCGCGGCGTGTGGCGGGAATGCTTGGGTGCCGAGCCTGAAGTGGCACCTGCCTATTCGCCAGATTGGGCGGAGGCTGGTGGATTGGAGACGCTGGCGGATGCGGCGGGCCGACATTTGGTTTCTGTTGATGGTTTGAAATTTGACGAAGGCGATGTGGTGCTGTTCCGCTGGAAGCCACACTTGCCTGCAAAGCATGCGGGAATTGCGACGGGGAATTCGTCGATGGAGCATGCGCAGGATGGGCATGCTGTTTCGGAAGTGGCGTTGTCGGGCTGGTGGTTGCGGCGGGTGGCGTTTGTGTTTCGGTTTTCCGACGGAGCTGGTTGACACACCCCCTCCCCCCTTCGGGGTACTCCCCCGGCGAAGACGCCGAGGGAGAATTTTTTTTCTTCCTCAGCGAAGCTGGGGGAGTACGGCGAAGCCGGGAGGGGGTGTTGGCCCCAAACTCCCTTTGAAAGTATCTCATGGCGACTGTTGTTCTTTCTTATGCCGGTGCAGCACTTGGCACGCTGGTGGGTGGTCCTGTTGGCGGGATTATCGGGCGGGCTATCGGGGGCTTGGCTGGCAATGTTCTGGACCAGCGATTGTTTGGGCAGAAGCGGCGCAGTGAGGGGCCTCGGCTCAATGATTTGCGCGTCATGGCTTCCGAAGAGGGGGCTGCCATTCCTGCGGTGTGGGGACGGATGCGGGTTTCGGGTCAGGTGATCTGGTCGACCAATCTGGAAGAAGTGGTTTCGACGGAAACGCAGAAGGCGTCATCGAAAGGTGGGCCGAAGTCGACAACGACAACTTACAGCTATTTCGGCAATTTTGCTGTGGGTTTGTGTGAAGGTGTGATTGATGGCATTGGCCGAGTGTGGGCTGATGGCAAGGTGATTGACATCGGGTCGTTCACCACACGGCTTTATACAGGCAGTGAAACCCAAACGGCTGATAGTTTAATGTCGTCGGTTGAAGGGGCGGCTCCGGCTTATCGCGGGCTTGCCTATATTGTGTTTGAGCGTTTGCCGCTGGAGCGCTTTGGCAACCGCTTGCCGCAATTGTCGTTCGAGATTTTCCAGCGTGGGTCTTCGCTGGGTGAGAAGATCAGGTCCATCAATATCATTCCCGGCTCAACCGAGTTTGGCTACGACACGGCCTTGGTGACGCGCAATGATGCGCGGGGGTTGACGGTGAGCGAGAATGCGCATGCGTCAGCGGCGGATTCGGATTGGACCGTGTCGATGGACCAGTTGCAGGGGGCTTGTCCCAATCTGCAATCGGCATCACTTGTCGTGGCATGGTTTGGAGATGATTTGCGCTGTGGTTCATGCACGGTGCGGCCGCGTGTTGACAATCTGGCGAAGGTGACAACGGGTGCCAACTGGTCCGTGTCAGGAGAAACGCGCGCGACTGCGATGGCGTCGAGCAACAGCGGGGGAACGCCTGCTTTTGGCGGCACGCCTTCGGATGAAACGGTTGTCAGGGCGATCCAGGATTTGCATGCGCGGGGATTGGCGGTAACGTTCTATCCGTTCCTGTTGATGGATATTCCGGCGGGTAACAGCCTGCCTGATCCTTATGGAGGTGCTGCACAGGCGGCGTACCCTTGGCGGGGGAATTTGACGTGCAGCGTGGCACCCGGACGTGCGGGGACAGTTGACAAGACGGCGACAGTTTTAACGCAAGGCAACGCTTTCATGGGCAGTTGCACGCCTGTGCAATTTGCCGTGTCGGGAACGTCGGTGGTTTATTCCGGCCCCGCACAATGGAGTTATCGCCGCATGATCTTGCACTATGCAAAACTATGTGCGGCGGCGGGCGGGGTTGAGGCGTTTCTGATTGGCAGCGAGATGCGCGGGCTTATGGCGTTGCGGTCTTCTGCAACAAACTTCCACATGGTGAATGCGTTCAGCGTTTTGGCGGCTGAAGTGAAAGCGATTTTGCCTTCTGCCAAGATTTCCTATGCGGCGGATTGGAGTGAGTATTTCGGCTATCGTCCTTCCGATGGCACGGGAGATGTGTATTTTCATCTCGACACATTGTGGTCGAATACGGCCATCGACTTCATTGGCATCGACAATTACATGCCGCTGGCGGACTGGCGCGATGGCCAGTCCCATGCGGATGTTGTGGCTGGTGCACCGTCGGTTTATGATCGCAGTTACCTGTCGTCGCGCATTGCGGGTGGCGAAGGTTACGACTGGTATTATGCGTCGCAGGCGAACCGTGACGCACAAGTCCGTACACTGATTACTGACGGCGCCTATGGCACGCCGTGGGTGTTTCGTTACAAGGATATTTTGGGCTGGTGGAGTAATTTTCACAAGAACCGTCCGGGTGGCGTGCAGTCGGGCAGCAATACAGGTTGGGTGCCGCAGTCAAAGCCGATCTGGTTTACGGAAGCCGGGTGCCCTGCCGTCAACAAGGGTGCAAACCAGCCCAATGCATTTTATGACGCAAAGTCGTCAGAGAGTGCGTTTCCGTATTATTCCGGCGGGCAGCGCGATGACTTGATGCAGCACCGTTTTGTTGACGTGGTAGAGAGCTATTGGCGGGCGACGGGCGCGCAAAACCCGGTATCGTCCGTCTACGGATTACCGATGGTCAATGCGGCGCGGACCGCGTGGTGGGCGTGGGATGCAAGGCCTTTCCCCACATTTCCGGCGCGAACGGATGTATGGTCGGACGGTGCCAATTATCCACGCGGGCATTGGCTGAACGGGCGTTTGTCGGCGGTTGACGTGGGCGAATTGATTGCGGGCATTGCGGCCCGCTTTGGTCTTGGTAGCGTGGATGTGAGTGCGGTTGCGGGTTTGGTTGACGGCTTTGTGCTGGACCGGCCGATGACCGGGCGTGATGCGCTTGAGGCGTTGCTGACGGCTTTTTCGCTTGATTCAGTTGAAAGCGAGGGTGTGCTGAAAATCCGGCCACGCGCCTCACGTGTGGTGGTGAATGTGACGCGGGACCGCTTGGCCGAACACGGGCGGGACGGTTCGCTGTTGATCGAGACGCGTGCACAGGAAACGGATTTGCCGCGTGTGGTGCGGCTTGGCTATGTCGAGTCTTCACTGGATTATCGTTCGGCGGCGGTGCAGCAGTCGCAAGCTGATACGGCGAGCAATCGTGAAATCGCCATGCAGCTTCCAGCCGCCGTACCGCAAAGCCTGGCGCAGATGCTGGCTGATGTGGCACTGGCCGAGAGTTGGGGGCAACGTGTTACGGCACAGTTTGCCTTGCCGCCCAGCATGATTGCACTGGAACCCGGCGATGTGGTTTCAGTTGATGGCAAGGCCTACCGTTTGTCGCGCATCATGGATGCGGAGGCGCGGATTGTTGAAGCTGTGCAGCATGATGCATCGGTTTACGATGTGCCGGCCTTGGTCGAGCGTATGGCCTTGCCGAAGCTTGCCGATGTGTTTGGGCCTGCTGACGTGTTGATGATGGATCTGGCTTTGGCAGTGACGGCGCAACCTGCGGCGGCCTGGGTTGCAGCACAGGCAAAGCCGTGGCCCGGACGATTGAATATTCTGAAGCAGCAGGGTGGTGCGGGTTATGCATTCAACGCGTTGGCGGGTGCGCAGGCGACGATGGGCGAAACCCTGTCGGCCCTGCCGCAGGGGATTGTCGGGCGTGTTGACCATGGCGTGACCTTGGATGTGAAGCTGGATTTTGGAGCGCTATCCTCAGTGACGCGGGCCGAAATGCTGGGCGGTGCGAACACGGTTCTGGTTGGTACGGCGGCCACCGGATTTGAAATCCTGCAATTTGAGAAAGCAGTGCTGACAGGGTTGAACAGCTACCGGTTGACAGGGTTGTTGCGGGCGCAGGCGGGATCGCTGGCGGAGATGTTGTCCCTGCGGCTGACGGGTCAGCGATTTGTATTGTTGAACGGGGCAGTAAGCCAAGTATCCGGCACATTGCAGGATGCGGCTCTGCCAACGCGCTGGCGTTTGGGGCCTGCAGCACTCGACAGTGGACACCCGGCTTATGTAACGCTCGATGTGGCACCGACACTGAAGGCGCTGCGGCCCTTGCGGCCAGCCCATGTGCGGGCGGTGCGCGGTGCGGGCGGTGTGACGATCAGCTGGATCCGGCAAACGCGGTCTGGCGGGGACGGCTGGGAACTCGGTGATGTGCCGCTTTCTGAAGATTCAGAAAGCTATGTGCTGTCGGTGTTGAATGGTGCTGCGGTGGTGCGGACGTTCAACACGACTGTGGCGCAACAGTTTTACAGCGATGCGCAAATGCTTGTGGATCTTGGTGTGGTGCCTCCGGCGCTGACGGTGCGCGTGGCGCAAGTGAGTGCGGCTTTTGGGGCTGGCACAATTTTGGAAAGGGTTTTGAATGTCTGATTCAGTCAATCTTGGTGTGACCTATCTCGAGGCAGCGCAGGCGCAAAAGCATGTGACTGTAAACGCGGCGCTGTCGCGGCTGGATGGTTTGATTCAGCTCGCCGTATTGTCGCGCGTGCTGGCAGTGCCGCCTGCTGCGCCCGTGGACGGGGATCGATACCTCGTGCCTGCAGCGGCGACTGGTGCCTGGGTGGGGCAGACTGGCAAGATTGCGCTGCGGCTTGAAGGGGCGTGGGTGTTTGCAACACCGCGTGAAGGCTGGAGCCTGTGGGTGAATGACGAGGATGTGCTGCTGTCGTTCAACGGAGCTGCCTGGATTGCGGGCGGTGTGCCAACGACTTTGCAGAACATGGCGATGGTGGGGGTCAATGCCACAGCGGATGTGACGAATAAATTTGTGGTCTCGTCTTCGGCGACGCTGTTCAACCACATTGGCAATGGTCACCAGATCAAGCTCAACAAAAACCTTGCCGCTGATACGGCATCGCTGCTGTGGCAAACCGGATTTTCGGGGCGGGCGGAAATCGGAACATCAGGCGATGATGCCTTGCATGTGAAGGTGAGTGCCAACGGCTCGGGTTTCACCGAGATGCTGGTGGCAGATGCTGTCACGGGGCGATTGAATTTGCCCGTGGGTGTTGCACTCGTTGCGATGGCCACGCCAAGTTTTCCCGTCAACGGGCAGATCTGGTTTGATACCGCACTCAACCACCTGCGTGTGCAGGACCGCGGCAAGGTTCAGAACCTGACGGGCCAAGTCAATTACGGGCTGCTGAGCGCCCGCCATCTCATTCAGAATTGAAAGGATTATCAACATGGCAATCAACACAACACCAATATTCTCCAAGAAAGGCGACATTCAGTGGCCGCCCATACCGCTTACAGCAGCAAACACCCTGAAGGACGGCACAGGCACGGTTGCTGTGGCATTCACGGCCGGGGTTGACGGCAGTTTTGTGCAGAAGCTTTCCGTGCGTGCGCTCGGCACCAACGTGGCGACAGTGCTGCGCCTGTTTGTCAACAACGGTCTGACCAATGCCACGGCTGCCAACAACACACTGGTGGCGGAAGTGACATTGCCCGCCACCACGCTCAGTGAAGTTGCAGCACAGATTGCTTTGGAACTGGCGTTGAATTTTGCGCTGCCTGCCAGCTATCGCCTGCACTGCACCTTGGGAACAGCCGTTGCGGCTGGTCACGATGTGACGGTGTTTGGCGGGTCTTATACCGAGTGAGGAGGTCACATGTTTGATACTACACATTTGCCCAATGTTGTGAACGGTGCCGACGTTCAAGTGTTCCGCTTGCCCGGCCAATGGCAAACCTGGACGAAGCCACGCGGCAAAAGCATGGTGTCGATATTGGCCATCGGATCAGGTGGGGGTGGCGGCGGCGGATTTTCTGCGGCGGCTGCCACTGCACGGGGCGGCGGCGGCGGTGGTGGAAGCGGGGCCACGGCGCGCGTGATTTTGCCCGCCAGTGCCGTGCCTGATATTCTCTATTGCTTTGCAGCCGCAGGCGGTGCGGGAGGTTTGCCAAGTGCAGCGGGAAGCGCAGGGGCCTTGAGTTTGGTCACTGTATTTCCTGAGACAACAAGCGTGCTCAACCGTGTGCTTGCTACAGGTGGTGCGGTGGCTGGTGCCGGTGCTGCGGGAACGGCTGTTGCGGCAGGTGCTGCGGGTGCAGCGGGTGCCATTGCATCTTTTTTTGCCTTGACGCTGGCGGGTTTGCCGCAAGCGCAGGCTGGAAATGCAGGCGGTGCGGGTGGTGCCCAGACGGGTGCTGGGGGCGTTGCCGTGACAGCGTCGTCAGTTGTTCACGGTGGTGCTGGCGGCGGCGGCACAACCGCCGCTGATTTTGCGGGCGGCGGTTTTACCGGAGCATTCTGGGTGCCTTCACTGGCGGGAGGCATTGCCGGTGGCGGGCGTGGTCAGGATGGCTTTGAAATTTCACCGGGCGGCGTTTGGATGGCCATGAATTTTGTCAGCCTGCCAGGAACGGGTGGCGGTGCCAGCAATCTGGCAACAGGTGGCGACGGTGGCAATGCCGGGGCCGGATGTGGCGGCAGCGGTGGTGGTGGCGGCGTTACAGGTGGGCGCGGCGGCACTGGTGGCCATGGTTTGATTGTGATTGTGAGTTGGTGACGGGATGACAGATGTGGACAGGGACGTGGGGCGACTGGAAGCCCGCATGGAAACCGTGGAAGCGGAGTTGCAGGGCATCCGTGCAGATGTGCGGGAAATCCGCGATGCGCTGGTTTCGGCAAAAGGTGGCTGGCTGGTGTTGACGGCGGCACTTTCCCTTGCGGCGGCGGCGGGGGCATTTGCGAGTTCATATCTGCCGGTATTGATGAGGAGTGGACAGTGATGATGATGACGGATGAAGGGCTTGACCTGATCAAGCGGTCGGAGGGGTTTCGCGCTGCGGCCTACCGCGATCCTGTGGGGGTGTGGACGATCGGGTTTGGACACACATCCATGGCGGGATTGCCTGAGGTTAATCCCGGGTTGACGGTTTCCATGACTGAGGCTGAGGTGATGCTGGCACGGGATGTGGAGCAGTTTGCCAATGGTGTTCGGGCACTGGTACGGGTTCAATTATCGGACGGGCAGTTTTCGGCGCTGGTGTCGTTTGCCTATAATGTGGGGCTTGGCGCGTTGAAAAAATCAAGTGTTTTGACGGCTGTCAACGCGCGTGATTTTGCGGCGGTACCCCGGCGACTGCAATTGTGGACCAAGGCGGGCGGACATGTGTTGCCGGGCCTTGTCAAGCGACGGGCGGCGGAGGCAGCACTGTTTGTATCAGCATCAGGGGTGGCGGTTCAGCCCAGTGTTTCAAAACCGGTGCAGCAAAGCAAAACTGTATGGAGTGCTGCGGTTGTCATGCTGCTTTCGATGTTGCAGGCGTGGCTTTCCGCGTCGGTCAAAGTTGCAGCGTTGTGTGTGCTGTTGCTGATGGCCGCTGGTTTGACCTTGATCATTTATGAACGTGTGAAAAAACTGAAAGAGGAGGGGCTGTGATGGCATTGCCTGTGGCGTTGATTTTAAACCTGGTAACGGGGTTGATGAGTGGCCCGATCTCGAAAGTGCTCGACGCTTATGTCAAGGACCAGGAATTGCGCCGGAAGCTGGAAGCCGATTTGCAGGGCAGGCTGACCGAGCATCTGGGCAAATCAGAAGAGCTGGGGCAGGCCGTGGTGCTGGCTGAAATCAAGTCGGAGGACTGGCTGACGCGGAATTGGCGGCCTCTGGTGATGTTGACATTGATGGGGTTCATTGTGTTCGTGGGATTGGCTATTCCTTTTCTGGATTTTGTGTTCGGATCACCCGTGACGTTCAATCCGCGCTGGAGCGCACTGCCGCCGCAATTCTGGGATTTCCTGTCGATTGGGGTGGGCGGCTATATTGGTGGACGCACGCTGGAAAAGGTGGCGGGGCAGGTGATTGCGCCGAGGTTGCGGCGATAAGGGGCCTGTCGACGAGGCTCGGAAATGTTTTTTGAGTGTCTTGAAAGTCCAACAAAAGCCGAGACACGCCGTCAATGCCACTCACAGTGTCATTACCGCACGTGTTGCGGTAATCCATCGTGGTACGAGCGTGATTTATCAGGATAACGCCACTCCTGTTGAACCATGGATTACCGCAACAAAGTTGGGTAGTGACAAGTCTTGTGAGTTCGCCACTCACATAACCAGGAAGGTTTAAATCCAAAACCACTCACGAAAGATCAGTTGGGACGACAAATCAATCACTTACTGTCTTGTGCGTTGCAATACTGCCGCATTTGTTCATCCGCCGTTCAGTTCCGGTTTGCTACACCGCTTCTGTATTCAGGAGTTGATTGTGATGATGAAAACGGGGGCGTTTTTGGTTGGTGTTCTGGCTTCGGCGCTGGTTTTTGGCGTTTCGGCTGAGGCTGGGCAGTTCCGGCTGGGCCATAAATACAAGCAATTCCAGGTTTCGCAATATGCGGATGAGAACCAGGATTATGGCGACGGTGCCTATGCTGTTTCGCCGTCACAGGCGGCCATGATTGCCAAAGACACCTGGCTCGGTGCAAAAGTCTTGCGTGTTCAACTCTTGCCCTCGGGCGTTTATGCTGTCACCTTGAAGCAGGGTGGGGAAGTATCGCGCGTGCTGGTGGACGCCACGTCTGGCGAAGTCAGCTGAAGCGCGATACACTGCCCTGAATTCTTGGTGGTGATTACATGCGCATTTTGGTTGTGGAAGATGATGCTGACCTGAACCGGCAGATTGTGTCGGCTTTGGGTGATGCTGGTTATGTGGTCGACAAGGCCCTGGACGGGGAAGAGGGACATTTCCTCGGCGACACCGAACCTTATGATGCGGTCATTCTGGATTTGGGCTTGCCGGTGCTCGACGGTGTCAGCGTGCTTGAAAAATGGCGCAGGGCTGGCAAGAAAATGCCGGTGTTGATTTTGACTGCGCGGGACCGCTGGAGCGACAAGGTGGCGGGCTTTGATGCGGGTGCAGATGATTATGTGACCAAGCCGTTTCACATGGAAGAAGTGCTGGCGCGCATTCGGGCACTGGTGCGGCGCACAGCGGGACATGCCACGAGTGAAATTGAATGCGGGCCTGTGCAGCTTGATACGGCGGGTGCAAGGGTGACGGTCAACGGATTCCAGATCAAATTGACGTCGCTTGAATTCCGCCTGCTGGCCTATCTGATGCACCACAAGGGCAAGGTTGTTTCGCGAACCGAACTTGTTGAACATCTGTATGACCAGGATTTCGACCGCGACTCCAACACCGTCGAAGTATTTGTCGGGCGCTTGCGGAAAAAACTTGGCGTGGATGTGCTGCATACCGTCCGTGGCATGGGCTATTGCATGTCCGAAAATGGTAATGAGAAGTAATTCACTTTCGTTGCGGCTGACCGTGTCTGCTGCTGTGATCGCGCTGGTGCTTTTGGCGCTGGCGTCGATTGTGCTGAGCTCATTGTTCCAGCAGGCGCTGGAGCGGAATTTTGATGCGCGGCTCCGGGCAGTGCTGGACAGTTTGTCGGCCAATGTGTTTCCGGCTGAGGATGGTTCACCGCGCCTGACCGGCAACATGACGGATTCGCGGTTTACGCTGCCGGAGTCCGGTTGGAACTGGCAAGTGCTGCCGCCGAAACCCGGCCAGAAACCGTTGCTTTCACCATCGCTGTTGGCCAAGCCTGTTGCGTTTGAAGCCAAATTGCTGGGAACACGGGATGCGGATCGCATCACTTCATTCGCGTTCAAAAACGCCGCACAGCAGCAATTGCGGGCGATGGAGCAGCGGATTACATTCAAGGACATTGACGGCGAATATTCGTTTCTTGTCACAGGGAATTTTGACGAGTTGCGGCAGGAAGTGATTTCATTCTCCAATGGTCTTTATGCGTCACTGGCGCTTTTGGGACTTGGCTTGCTGGGAGCGATTTTCTTCCAGGTGCGCTATGCCATGAAGCCGATGGCTGAAATGCAGCAGAAGCTGACAGACATACGATCCGGCAAGATCGAGATGCTGCACGGAAATTTTCCGACGGAAATGCAGCCCGTGGCGGACGAGATGAATCTGCTCATCCAGTCCAATTTCGAAATCATTGACCGGGCACGCATGCAAGTGGGCAACCTGGCGCATGCGCTCAAAACACCCATCAGTGTACTGACGAATGAGGCGCGGCAGTCGCCCGGCGGGCTTGCTGACAAAGTCAAAGAACAGATCAATGTGATGCGCGATCAGGTGAATCTGTATCTGGACCGGGCGCGGCGAGCCGCACGTGCGCAAACCATCGGGGCTGCAACGGATGTGGAGCCTGTGTTGCAAGCACTGGCGCGGACGTTGCAACGGATCAATTCTGAAAAGGGTGTTGTGGTGGCGGTGTCCTGTCAGCCCGGATTGAAATTCCGCGGCGAACGGCAGGATTTGGAAGAGATCGTCGGTAACCTGATGGACAATGCCTGCAAGTGGAGCAAAGGGCGGGTTGAGGCGCGAGGTTCGTTGCTGACGCAAGCGGGTGACGACGGGCGGCCACGGTTGTTGATTGAGGTTGATGATGATGGTCCGGGTGTTCCGCCTGAGAAACGCGCCATTGCGTTGAAGCGGGGACAGCGCCTCGATGAAGCAAAGCCCGGTTCCGGTTTGGGTCTTAATATTGTGACCGAAACAGTGGGCATGTATGGCGGCAAGGTTGAACTCGACAAGGCGGATCTGGGAGGCTTGCGCGTGAAGCTCATGTTGCCGGGGATAGGGTAGCGGGAAGGGACCTCATCAGCCCTTTGGGCAGCTTCTCCAGAGGAGAAGCGACTGGTTGATAGAACTCCCTAAATGCCCGAACATGGTGGATGGTCTACCACCACGTCGCTTCTCCTCTGGAGAAGCTGCCCGAAGGGCTGATGAGGTTAACGCTTTACGCGAAAACTATCTAAAATTGTAGTTATCGCGTTGAAAATCGTTAAACGCTGTTTTCGAATGTTTGGCAAAGTTGTGTGGAATTTATCCTGACAACTTGATTCAATTGACTTCATAATTTAAGGGTGCTGTGACCTTCACACGTTTTTGAAGCGAAAGACTGACACGCGATGACAACCAAAAATTGTCATTTGACCAATTGGTAAGCAAAAGCCCGTCTACTGCCCCCGGTCGCGGGCGGCTTACCATAGGGGAGCGGCTCGACGGAGCTGCTCCCCAACCTTACTCGGTGCCAATGGCAGCGGGTACACCGCGTTCCCGGTAAGGGGTACGGCCGTAAAAGGCGCGGTAGCACTTGGAAAAATGCGATGGCGAGGAAAAGCCGCAGGCCAGCGCCACGTTGATCACCGACATGTCTGTTTGCAACAACAAGGAGCGGGCTTTTTTCAACCGCAGTTCAAGATAGTAGCGCTTTGGCGAACGGTCGAGATAGCGGCGGAACAGACGTTCCAGTTGCCGTGTCGACAATCCCGCCTGTTTGGCAAGCAGGCTGGGTGACAGGGGATCTTCAAGATTGATCTCCATCTTCTCGATGATGGAGACAAGTTTTGGATGACGGGCACCAAT
>JAYUVC010000226.1:0-7486 GCA_043754325.1 Hyphomicrobiales bacterium | reverse complement strand
GAACATGACGGAATTTGCATATTCCGGCATCGGCCTCAATCCGCATTATGGTACGCCGCGCAATCCGAATGACGCGAAGGTGCATCGCTCGCCGGGTGGCTCATCATCGGCGTCCGGTGTTGTGGTCGCAAAGGGCTTGTTGCCGGTTGCAATTGGAACGGATACCGGCGGGTCAATCCGCATTCCCGCATCTTTCAATGGCGTTGTGGGTTACAAGTCATCAACGGGGCACTACCCCATGGATGGGGTCTTCCCATTGTCGCGCAGTTTCGACACGCTAGGGCCCTTGGCGCAAACCGTTGAGGACTGTGTATTGGTTGATGCCGTGCTGCGTGGGCAGAAAAAAGCCGGTGTCAAAATGGCCGAGGTCAAGGGCCGCATCTTCATCGTACCTTCAAATGTGGTATTCGACGGCGTTGAAGATGCCGTCGCAGCAAACTTCGAGAGAGCATTGTCGCGTATTTCAGAAGCTGGCGGCAAGATCAGGCGCATGGCTGTTCCGGCCTTCGATGCCATACAAAAGCTGGTGTCGACACGGGGCAATATTTTGGGTGCCGAAGCGCTGCATGTGCATGGGGATCGCGTCAATGGCCCAGATGCAGCGCGCATGGACCAACGGGTGGTTCAGCGCATCAAGCTCGCCGAGAAAATGACGGCCGTTGATCTTGTTGAGATCATGTATCAGCGCCAGCAACTGATTGCGGCAACCGCGGCGCTGATTGGTGAAGGCATCGTCGTCTATCCCACGACACCACATGTCGCCATGCCGATAGCGCCACTTGAAGCTGATGTGGAAGAGTTCTTTCGGGTGAACGCTAAGACTTTGCGCAACACCATGCTTGGCAATTTTCTGGATTGGTGTGGCCTTTCCGTCCCTAGCGGTACGGACCGTGATGGCATGCCCACAGGTTTTCTGTTCTCTGCACAACACGGACGCGACGATGACGTTCTTTCCACAGGCCTGGCGCTTGAAACGGCAATCAGGGGGTAAAAATGGCTGAAGTTTTCAAACGACTATTCTCACCAATGAAACTGGCTGGACAAACAATTCCCAACAGAATTGCCATGGCGCCGCTTACGCGACAAATGGCGGAAGCTGACGGCACGCCTACGGATGAAATGGCTGCTTATTATGGGCGGCGCGCGCGCGGTGGTTTTGGCCTCATCATCACCGAAGGCACATACGAGGAGGACAAGCTGGGCTGCCGCGCTTACCTTTCGCAGCCGGGTATCGTCAACAAAAAGCACATCAAGGGTTGGAAGAAATCAGCCACGGCCATTCATGACAATGGTGCGAAAGGTATTTTGCAATTGATGCATGGTGGCCGCGTCTCTGATCCGCGTGTGCTTGGCGGCAAAGCACCGGTCAGTGCATCCGCTACTCAGAGTGGGGGTTACACGCTTTATACAGACTCTGATTACGAACGGCAGATCCGCGATATCAAGAACAAGACGTGGCCGAAAGTGACGTTCGGCAAGGCGCGGGCCTTGTCCGTGAAGGAGCTCGGCGTTGTTGCCGACGGTTTTGCAGATGGTGCGGCACGAGCTGTTGAAGCGGGCTTTGATGGTGTCGAGATTCATGGTGCCAATGGCTATCTGCTTTGGCAATTCATCAATCCCAAAACCAATTTGCGGGAAGATGAATTCGGCGGATCGCCTGAGAATAACGTGCGCTTTGCCCGCATGGTGTGTGAACGCGTGCGCAAAGCCATTGGCAAAAACAAGATCATCACCTTGCGCGTGTCGCAGGATGGTGTGGATGATTTTGTCGGAGCGTGGCCGGGCGGCGTGACCTATGCCCGTGCCATTGGCAAGGCGCTGCTGGGTGCGGAGATTGATGCCATCCACTGGTCAAGCTTTGGTTGGCGCGACAATCGTGACCCCAAAGATAAAACACCACTATCGACTGTCATCCGCAAGGCTTCTGGCATTCCGGTGATTACCAATGGCGGTATTGCTGATGGCGCAGACGCAGAAGCCTGCCTGAAGGAAGCGGGTGGCGACCTGGTGGCGATTGGCCGCCAGAGCCTCACGCATCCCGACTGGCCCTACATTGTACGCTCTGGCCAGCCTTACAACTGGTTGCCGTTTGACCGGAAGTATGTGATCCGTCCAGCGCTTGATTACGGCATCGCTTATCCGACGGCACTACAAGACCCAAAATGGACAACGAAGTTCAAGTAAACAGGAGAAACGAACATGGCTAAATCTGCATCAAAAAAGAAAAAGAAAATCATCTGTGCCTTCGGAACTGACGTTGACTCGGTTGCCGGATGGATCGGGTCATATGGCGGTGGCGATTCACCGTCTGATATTCAACGCGGTGTGTTTGCCAGTGAAGTTGGCAACATTCGCCTTCTGAATTTGTTCAAGAAGTACAAGTTGAAGACGACATTCTTCATTCCCGGTCACTCAATTGAGTCCTTTCCAGATCAAGTGAAGCGCATCGCCGATGAAGGCCATGAAATTGGTGCCCATGGTTACTTGCATGAAAATCCCATCGCCATGACGCCAACGCAGGAAGAGGATGTTCTCGCCCATTGCGTGGACTTGATTGAACGGGTGTCCGGCCAGAAGCCACGGGGCTATGTGGCACCCTGGTGGGAAATGTCGAACTCCACTGCGGCGCTGTTGCTGAAGTACGGTTTCAAATATGACCACAGCCAAGGCTACCGCGACTTCCAACCGTTCTATGCCAAGGTCGGCGACAGCTGGACCCTCATCGACTATTCCAAGACCGCCAAGGAATGGATGAAGCCGATGATCCACGGCAAGGAGATCGATCTCGTCGAAGTGGGTGCCAATTGGTATGTGGATGATCTTCCACCCATGATGTTCATGAAGAAAGCACCAAACAGCCATGGCTTCGTTAATCCTCGCGACATCGAAGAAATGTGGCGTGACCAGTTTGATTGGGTTTACGACAATATGGACTATGCGGTTTTCGCCTTCACCATTCACCCGGACGTCAGTGGACGTCCGCAAGTTTTGCTGATGCTTGAACGCCTGATCAAGTACATCAACAAAAAAGAAGGCACAGAATGGATGACCTTCGAGGAAATTGCTGTCGACTTCCGCAAGCGTTATCCCTTTGCTGGTGGCAAGCGGCCAGAAGTGGTTTGATCCTTGGCGATTTACGTTGAAGCGGCCCGCATCATTGTGGGCCGTTTTGCTTATCGCCGCAGTTCGGCGCGGCGCTTTTCTGTGGCGGCGAGATCAAGCCCCCAATTATAGCCATCATCGGTGGCTTTCAACACCACACCATAGACATCACGCGCATGGTCGACGTCGATAAAATCATCAAGCACGTCATCGAGAACCTTTGAAGGTTCACGGTCCAGCGGGTCGCCATAGCCACCACCTGATGGTGAAACATAGGTCACCACATCACCGGGCTCGACACGGAGGCCCGAGAACTTCGCGTAGTTCTGTGTGACGTCACCCGGCTTTGCGCTGTTGTAAGTTTCGAGACGACCTACGGCACCCGCAGTGCCACCGAACACCCCCCAAGGTGCATCCTTGTGACGGTCAGATTCATGGGTCACAAAACCGGGTGTGAGGAATCGTTGCGACTTGATCACACCTTGGCCGCCACGGAATTTGCCGGCACCCGGAAACACGTCAGAGCGGCATTCATAGCGATCACAAATCAGCGGGATGTGCATGCCCAAATCTTCCAGTGGATTGTTACGGGTGTTGCGCATCAATTCTTCAATGGTGTCCGGACCGTCAGACATGGGCCTGCCACCCATGGCGGCTTCGTTCACTTCAAGAAACACCCAGTAGTCGCCTGAAGGGCGCACACCGGAATAAGCGGCGAACGATAGTGTTGCGGCATTGCCGGCGGTGCATTTGTCGGGCAGCACAGGCGCCAGCGCCTTGATGATCAAATCAACAACACGTTGGATTTGGCAAAAGCGCGCTTCGGCGGCCACAGGTGGAATGGGGTTGAAGATGGAGCCCTTGGGTGCCGTCACTTTTACAGGACGGAAAGAACCCTCATTCTGCGGGATATACTCGCTGTGGGTATAGGTATCGAGCAGCAGGGCGCGGAAAGCGAAATAACAGGCGACTTTGGTGGAGCCTTCAAAGGGTACGTTAAAGGCTGTCGGCACTTGTGGCGATGAACCTGTGAGATCCACCTCAACACCGTCACCGCGCACGCGCACCGTCACTTTGATCGGCAAGGTTTTGTCGCGGTTGCGACCGTCATCGTCCAGGAATCCTTCGGCGACATAGTCACCATCGGGAATCTTGTCAATTTCCCGGCGCAGCATGGACTCGGTGTAGTCCATCAACTGCTCCGTCGCTTGCATCACAGTGTCTTTTCCGTACGTGGCAAGCAACTCTTGGAACTTCTTGACGCCGAGTTCAGCAGAAGCAATCTGCGCTTCAAGATCACCCATGACAAGGCTTGGAACGCGGGTGTTGTTGCGAATATAATTCCACACACTTTCATTGCGCTTGCCCTGATCATAGAGTTTGAGGGCATTCATCAACATGCCCTCAGCAAACATGTCTGGCACATCGATGATCAGCCCCGGTGTTGCCGCACCAATGTCAACGTGGTGAGCTGTGTTGGCAGAAAAGCCCACCAATTCACCCTTGAAGAAAATGGGAATAACAACGGCAATGTCAGGTGAATGGCTTGCCCCGAAGTAAGGATGATTGTGCAGAATGCAGTCGCCGGGCTTCCAGTCTTTCAGCTTGACCGTGTGTTCAATGCCACGAAGATAACCGGGCAGTGAGCCGATGTGCATGGGTGTTGAATCTGATTCGCACAGCGTGTTGTAGTTCACGTCAAACAAGCCAGCACCCAAGTCCTGGCTTTCGCGGATGATCGACGAATAGGACATGCGGTAGAGCACACTGCCCATCTGTTCAGCGATGGAATGCAGGGCACCACCGATTACCTGCAGCGATATCGGATCGATTTTGCTGCGACGGCGGCTTTTTGTTTTCGAGGACTTTGCCATTTTCATTTCCCTCACTTGCCGCGGTTCAAGACTATGTCACCATGGCCCATCACGACGGCCTTGTATTTTGGTGGCACAAGTATTGTTGAATTGTGCTGAACAATCAGGGCGGGGCCCGTGATCTTGTCGCCCGCCAGCAATTTGCCACGGTCAAAGCGCGGTGTTTTCACCGCCTTGCCATCATCAAAAACCGTTTCTCGCACATAAAGTTTGGCGGCGGCGGGGTTGTTGCGGTTGCCCTTTTTCAAGTTTGGCAACTTCAATGTATCGACTTCTGCGCTGCCGACGACACGCAATGTGATGATCTCGACCAATTGATCTTCAAAGGCGTGGCCATAAACCTGCGTATGGGCCTCGTAGAAATTGCTGATCACAGTGCCGACGTTCTTCTTTGACAATGGTGCTTTTGGCATGGTCGCGCGAAGTTCAAAACCCTGTCCGACGTAGCGACATTCAGCGATGGCGGTAAAGCGCTGCTTGCTTAACGCAATGCCATCCGCAGAAAGCTGCTTGCTTGCCAAGTTTTTCAAATCAGCCAGAATCTTGTTGGCGTCAGCAAAGTCATTGGCTTCAGCATTGTTGGCGACGATCAACACCGAGCGTGTGAATTCATATTGCAGTTCTGTGAGCAGCAAGCCCATGGCTGCGGTAATGCCAGGGTGCAGTGGTGCGATCACATCCTTGGCGTGGATCATTTCAGCCAGTGCTGTTGCATGCAAGGGTCCAGCACCGCCAAAGCCCATCAAAGTGAAATTGCGGGGATCAATGCCCTTGGCGACGGAGTTGGCGTTAATGGCGAGCGCCATATTGTTGTTGACGACTTTCAAGATGCCGAGAGCCGCATCCTTGACCGAAAGACCAAGCTTCTTGGCGATGTGCACTTCAACGGCTTTGTGCGCGAGGGCAGGTTCAATCTTGAGATCGCCTCCGAGGAAGTGTTCAGGGTCAAGGCGTCCGAGTACCACTTGAGCATCTGTGACAGCGGGTTCGGTTCCACCTTTGCCGTAACAGGCGGGGCCAGGGTCAGCACCTGCTGAACGAGGTCCAACACGGAACGCGCCACCGGGGTCAAGATAAGCAATGGAACCGCCACCTGCACCAATTGCATCAATATCAATCATCGGCACCAACACAGGCAGAAAAGCCACTTCGGTGTCGCGTGGATTTTTGATGCGGAGTTCACCGTTCTGTATGACCGAGATATCAGCCGAGGTGCCGCCGATATCAATGGTGATGACGTTTCTGGTTTTGCAGGCAGCACCTGTCCAGCGTCCGCCGATCACACCACCGGCTGGGCCGGAAAGCAGCAAGCCCACGGGCCGAACCGAAGAATTTTCAATGGTTGAAATGCCGCCATTGGACTGCATGATCCGCACAGCGGCGTTGATGCCGCTTTGTTTCAGGCGATCTTCGAGACGACGCAGATAGAGCGATGTTTTCGGACCGATATAGGCGTTCATCGCTGCTGTGGAAAAGCGCTCGTATTCGCGGATGACATTCACCACTTCGGACGAACAACACACAAATGCATTCGGCATGATTTCATCTACAATGGCCTTGGCCCGCCTTTCATGGGCGCCATTGAGGAATGAGAACAGAAAGCAAATGATTACGGCATCAAGGCCGCGCTTTTTGAACAACTCAGCTGCGGCTCGCACTTGTGCTTCGTCCAACGGCGTTTCAACCTCACCTGTGGGTGGCATCAGGCGTTCATCAACGACGATGCGGTTGCGACGTTTCACCAGTGGTTTTGATTGCCATGGCACATCATATTGCAATGAGAAGTTATGGGGCCGCTTGTGGCGGGCCATATGCAAAATGTCACGGAAACCCCGCGTGGTAATCATGCCGACTTCGGCACCTTTACGTTCGATGACCATGTTTGTGGCGACGGTGGTACCATGAAACACCTTGTCGACGTCGCCGGGCACAACACTCGCCATCTTGCAAATTTCGACGATGCCTTTGACGACTGCGATCGATTGATCGGCTGGTGTTGATGACACCTTGTGTACAAAAATACTTTGCTGACCGTACTTTGCACTTTTCTCCAGCACAATGTCAGTGAAGGTTCCGCCGACGTCCACACCAACTCTGATCATCAAGTCCTCCGAGAAAGCTATTAATTAGTCACACATCATACTTGACGATCGTTGGAGTCAAGACAGGCTAAATTATTTCTAAAAGGTTCAACGTCACCGAACTTGGCATCAATATCAAAGAGGTTCCATCCCACAGCGCCGACAATACAACCATGGCGAAATGCAATTAGGCCCAAGCAAATTTTCCAAAGGCACATTCCTGGTTCCGAAGACTGCAACGGGGCTGATACATCCGTAAGTGAAGCGATGTCATAACATTTTTTGTAGAACACTCAAATGGATCAAACGATTCGTTTTAATAGTTCGCCATCAAATACCGGGACTAAACATCTAAAGATCATTTTTCTGTTTCTTAGAGCGGTTCTTGATGAGTTGGAATCACGAACGAAAGTCCCGTCATTCCCGCGA
>JAYUVC010000225.1:0-2970 GCA_043754325.1 Hyphomicrobiales bacterium | reverse complement strand
GGCCAGTTGCTGCAATACGCCTTTTTCGAGAATGGCCACGCGGTGGGCCAAGGTCATGGCCTCGATCTGGTCGTGGGTGACGTAGATTGTGGTGATGCCGAAGGATTGCTGCATGTGTTTGAGTTCGGCGCGCATGTGGCCGCGCAGTTTCGCGTCAAGGTTCGAAAGTGGTTCATCCATGAGGAACACCGACGGGCGGCGGATGATGGCGCGGGCAAGCGCTACACGCTGGCGCTGGCCGCCGGAGAGTTCGCGGGGGTAGCGGTGCAGGAGTTGGTCGAGTTCAACCTGGACTGCGGCTTCGCGTATTGCCACGTCCATTTCAGCCTTGTTGACCTTGCGGACTTTCAGCGGGAAGCCGATGTTTTCGCCAACCGTCTTGTGCGGGTAGAGTGCATAGGACTGGAACACCATGGAGATGTCACGGTATTTTGGCAGCACGTCCGTCACGTCCCTGTCACCGATGCGCACACGGCCGGACGTGGCTTGTTCGAGGCCGGAGAGAATGCGCAAGGCGGTGGTTTTGCCGGAGCCCGATGCACCCAGCAGCACCAGAAATTCGCCCGGCTTCACGTCCAGATCAAACTCCTCCAGCACGCGCACCGAGCCGAAGGATTTCTGCACCTTGTCAAATGAGACGGGAACGCCGGGTTTGACGACAGACATATTTTTCTAACCTTTGACTGCGCCGAGGAGAACACCCTTGGCAATGAAGCGTTGGAGGAAAATGGCCATGATGATGACGGGGATGATCATGACAACAATGATGGCGCACATTTCCCACCAGAGAATGCCGCGCTCACCTGCGTTTTTCGCGGCGACCATGATGGGCATGGTTTGGGCCTTTGAAGTGGAAAGGAACACAGCGAAAAGATATTCATTCCAGTTGAGAATGAGTGTGAGCAGCGTGGTTGCGGCGAGGCCGGGGCGGGTGAGGGGCAACACGATGTCCCAGAAAATGCCAAAGCGTGTGGCCCCATCGAGCTGCGCTGACTCTTCCAATTCGATTGGCAGATTGGCAAAGAAGTCGTGCATCAACCACACCACAATAGGCAAGTTGGCGACGGCGTAAACCAGAATGAGGGCGGCGTGGGTGTCGATCATGCCGACGGCCTGGAACATCATATAGACGGGGATGACCACAACAACCGGCGGCAGAATGCGCTGGGAGATGATCCAGAACAAAATATCGCCATTGCCGAGTTGGCCTTTGAAGTGTTTGCCAAAGGCACGGGCCAGCAGGAAGAACAGCGCCAGTGCAATTGCTGCAGCGACGGACCAATGCAGGCCTGCATAGGTGGTGGCGATGATGGCGGCGAGCGACATGATTACAAACATGATGACGTTGCCAAATTTCGGCTTGTATTGGATGCGGGCCAACGCATAGGCCGCCATCGAACCGATGACGATGCAGAGTGCAGTCGAGGCCACTGCAATAATCACTGAGTTGAAAAAGGCCGGGAAGACTTTGGCGGCATCATCAACGAACTGGCGACGCCAGCCGTCCAGCGTGGGTTGGAAATCGACGAAGGGAATGTAGTAGGGGCCTTCATTGACGATTTGCGCGTCTTTGAACGATGTGATCACCACCCAGTAGAGTGGGAAAATCACGAAGGCCGACCAGAAGATCAGAATTGTGTAGGCAACGACTTTCGCGACGGGTGACATTTTGCCGACCGTTGGCGGTTCGAACAAGCGCTGCATTAAAGTGCGGTTGGTCTTTTCGAGTTTGAAGGATTGGTCGCTCATGCGTGGGCCCGGCGCAATTGCTTCAACACAATGTAATTGAAGAAGGACGAGCACACCAAGACTGTCATGATGAGCAGGAGATAGGCCACTGCCGCAGACTGGCCATAGTCGTTGGCGCGCCAGACGAAGAAGGAATGCAGCGACATGGATTCGGTTGCAATGCCGGGGCCGCCTGACGTCATGATGTTGGGAAGGTCGACAATCTTGAAGCCTTCAATCATGCGAATCAAAAACACGGTTGCGGCCACGGGCACAATTTGCGGCCAGATGATTTCGCGGAAAATCTGCACGCTGGATGCGCCGTCAACTTCGGCGGCTTCCACATGGTCTTTCGGCACGTTTTCGAGTGCGGCCAACATGCAAATGAAGATGAAGGGAATCCACTGCCATGAGTCACCGACGATGATGAACCAGCGTGCGGCCCAGGCGTCGGTGGACCAGGCCCAGTTTTGCAACCCGATGAATTCCCAAAACGGCTGGAATGGTCCTTTGGTGATGTCGAGGATCATCTTGAAGGCATAGCCCACGCCCAAGGGTGTGATCATCAGGGGAATAAAGAACAGTACACGGAAGAAGTTTTTTCCGGCGACGGGTTGCGAACAGAGGAAGGCGAGGCCCGTGCCGATGATGAATTGCAGGCTGCAACCGACGAGGACGTAGAACAGGGTGGTGAGCAATGTGCCCCACTGGTTGCCGGACAGCAGTGTGGCGGCCAAGAGGTAGGCAACGAACATGAAGCCTGCGGCTGAAATCAGGCGGCCGATAAAGCCCAGCCACCAGAATTCGCGGATGGCATAGCGGTACAGCCACCAGAGCGTAGCGGCGGTGGCTACTACCATGAGCATCCAGCCCAGCACACTGAGTTCACCGAGGCGGCCCAAAAAATGGACCTGCTCGTTGCCGGCAAATTGCTTTTCAAAATTCTGAAACCAGACAAAGCGGAACTTCAAACCGTCTGCCGAAAACTTGACGCGGCTCAGCGCGAAAACGATGGAATAAAATGTGGGGAAAATTGCAAAGATCAGAATTAGCGTGACGGCGGGTGCAATGAAAAACGTGCGGGAATGGCGGTCAAACCACTCGCCCCAGGATTCGGTATATGGTGTTGCTTCAGTTGTCACGGGGGCCTTGATCATGTGTGCAAAACTCCCTCATCCGGCCTTCGGCCACCTTCTCCCGCAAGAAGGGCGGGAGAAGACCCAAATGATTATCGCCTTCTCC